>JBFFFX010000052.1:0-11031 GCA_041557775.1 Acidimicrobiia bacterium
AACGCAAATGCGACGAGAAACGGGCCACGGCGGCCACCTCGGTCGGCAGTGACCGCGAAAAGGAGACCCAGCAGCGACACCGCGCGCGTGATGCCGAACACCCAGAACATGCTGCCCTCGCTGAGCTCGAGGGCGGTGCGGGCGAACGGCAAGGTGTGCGAGATCGACGACGCGCCGTATCCCGACACGAAAGCGACGAGGCTCATCAGGAAGATCGCGCGCCGGTCGCGGAGCGTGAACCGGCCCGGTGACGGTTGGCGTGGGGTCACGTAGCGATATCCTCTGGTCGTCCGGCGCTGTGTGCCTCGAGGCCCGAGATTAACCCCGGAACGGGGCGCCACGCTGGATCGATGCCGAACCCACCGAACTTCCCATTGTCCTGACGAATGGGAACAATGCAGCGCTGCACCACGTTTGGCAGGGGATACCGCCGACTGCAGTGCCGGAAGGAGAAGCCGTGGACAACGTGACGATCATCGCCGCGGTGTTCGCCGGCGCGGCTTCATTTCTCTCCCCCTGCGTGCTCCCGCTGCTCCCGGGGTATCTGAGCCTCATGTCCGGCTACTCGATGCAGGAGCTCGCCGAGGGTGACGTGTCCCTCTGGCGGGTGATCCGCTCGACACTCCTCTTCGTGCTCGGCTTCAGCGCGGTGTTCGTGCTCGTCTTCGGCGCCGCCGCAACCAGCCTGGGCCGGACCTTGAACGGTCCTGGGTTCCGCACGGCGTCGGGCATCGTGATCATCGTCATGGGTCTGTTCATCGCAGTGACGGCCGTGTGGAATCCGTCGTTCCTCTTGCCGGTCATGCGCGAGCGCCGGTTGGAGATGAAGCCGAGCCGCTTCGGCGCTTTCGCACCCCCTGTGATGGGCGCCGCTTTTGCCTTCGGGTGGACCCCCTGCGTCGGGCCGTTCCTCACCGCCGCGCTGGCGCTCGGCGCCAACTCCGACACCGTGGGACGCGGCATGCTCGTGCTGTTCTTCTACTCACTTGGTCTCGGCATCCCCTTCCTCGTGTCCTCCGTCGCCCTTGCGGGGGCCTTCTCGGCCTTCGATCGGGTCAAGCGCTATCTCACGCCGATCAGCGTCGCCTCGGGAGTCCTGCTCGCGGTGTTCGGCGTGCTTCTGCTCACGGGGCGGATCACCGACCTGAACGCGTGGTTCACCGATATGCTGGTGCGGCTGGGCCTCGAGGGCCTGGCCGAGGTCTGACCCGCACTACGCTCTGCGGCGATCCATGCAGCCCTCGCCCCCGCGCTCTCGATTCTTGGACCTCGCCGCCACGCACAGTGTGGTGCCGGTTTCGATCGAGGTGCTCGCTGATCGGGCCACGCCGGTCTCCGTGTACGAGGATCTCGTGGCCGGCGACGACGGCTTCCTCCTCGAGTCCGTCGAAGGCGGGGAGCGGTGGGCACGCTGGTCGTTCGTTGGCTGGCAGCCCCAGTTCACCCTCGTGGGCCGCGCAGGTTCGGTGACGGCCGTCGGGGACGCGGCGCCGGAGCTGGCGGACGGCGACCCGCTCCACGTCCTCGAAAGCGTGCTCGGCGGGTTCACGACGCCCGACGCCCACGAACTCGGCCTGGGTGATCCGGTCCCGCCGCTCTTCTCCGGTGCGGTGGGCTATCTCGCCTACGACGCGGTGCGCTACGTGGAGCGGCTCCTGGATCGACCACCCGACGACCGCGACCTTCCGGAGATGGTCTGGCAGTTCTTCACCCACCTCGCCGTCGTCGACCGTTTTCGGCAGACTGTGCGCCTCATTCGCAACGTGTTCATCGACGGCGACCCCGCTGCTCAATACGAGGCCGCCGTCGCCGATCTCGAGGCAGCGATGCACAAGCTCGGCACCGACCGCAAGCACCCCGTGGTCCCTCGCCCCACCTTCGGCGGCTCGCCCGAGGTGCAAGCCAACATGACGCGAGCAGAGTTCGAGTCGGCGGTGCGCCGCGCCGTCGACTACGTCCACGCCGGCGACGCGTTCCAGATCGTGCCTTCTGTGCGGTTCAGCGCTGCACTGGCCGGGGATGCGTTCGACGTCTACCGAGCGCTTCGTCTGGTGAATCCGTCACCGTTCATGTTCTTCGTGAAGTCGGGCGACGTCACCATCGCCGGTTCGTCCCCCGAGCTGATGTCCCGGGTCCGTGACGGCAAGGTCACCAGCCGGCCGATCGCAGGAACCCGCCGGCGGGGCGTCGATGGCGACGAGGACCAGCACCTCGAAGAGGAGCTCCTCGCCGATCCCAAGGAGCGCGCCGAGCACGTCATGCTCGTCGACCTGGCTCGCAACGATCTCGGCCGGGTGTGCGAGTTCGGGAGCGTCGTGGTCGATGAGTTGATGGTCATCGAGCGGTTCTCCCATGTGATGCACATCGTGTCGGGGGTCTCCGGCACGCTGCGCCGCGGAATGGGCCCCGTCGACGTGTTGCGGGCGACGTTTCCCCACGGAACGGTGTCCGGCGCACCGAAGGTCCGCGCGATGGAGATCATCGACGAGCTCGAGCCCACGGCACGCGGCCCGTATGCAGGTGCGGTGGGGTACGTCGACTTCTCCGGCAACCTCGATACGGCGATCGCCCTGCGCACCATGGTGTCGGACGGGGTGACCGCGTGGGTGCAGGCGGGAGCGGGCATCGTGGCCGACAGCGATCCGGCCGCCGAATACGAGGAATGCCGCAACAAGGCCGCTGCGGTGCTCGCCGCCATCGATGCGGCGTCCCAGCTGCAAGGGATGCCGGCGTGAGCGGGCGGGCCGGGGCCGCGTCCTTCGGCGACGTCACGGGCGAGTACGTGGCGATCCGAAATGAGGTCGCATACGTGACCTCATGGCACGAGATCGTCTGGGTGCGTGGTCCCGACGCAGTGTCCTTCCTCGACGGACTGGTGAGCCAGGCGATCGCGCCGATGCAGACCGGCGCCGTGGCCCGGTCCTTGCTGCTGTCTCCGCAGGGGAAGTTGCGGGTGCCCCACGTTGTCCTGAGGGGTGATGACGAGATCGGCCTCGTCACGGATCCCGGATGCGGCGCCATGGCAGCGGGGGACCTCCGCCGCTTCAAGATCCGGGTCGACGCCGCCATCGAACCCGAGCCGGCGCCGGTCATCGGACTGTGGGGCCCCGATGCGAGGGGAGCCGTCACCCGGCTCGTCGGCGCCGCCCCCCCGGGAGCTGGGTGGCAGCGGCGCGAGGGTCTCGTGGTCGCCGAAGTGCCGTTCCGCCGCGGCGGCCCCGACCGCTTCCTGATCACGGGCCTCGATCCCGCCGATATCGATGCCGCCGGCGTCACTCGCGCCGGCTCTCTGGCGGCGGATGCCGTACGAATCGAAGCCGGGGAGGCGCTCACCGGCGTCGACATCGACGACGGCACCATTCCGCAGGAAGCCGATCTCGTCGAGGGTGCCGTGGACTTCGGCAAGGGTTGCTACTTGGGCCAGGAGCTGGTCGCCCGCATCGACTCGCGCGGACGCGTCAACCGTCACCTGCGGGGTATTCGCCTCGCCTCCAACGTGTTGCCCCCGGTGGGTGCAGAGGTTGCAGCAGGGGAACGATCGGTGGGAACGGTCACCTCGGTCGCGGAGTCGCTGGAGCTGCGGGCGCCCATCGGTCTGGCGCTGCTGCGGCGCGAGGTTGAGCCGCAGGACGCAGTGCAACTCGAGTGGGAAGGCGGCGGCGCCGAGGCGATCGTGGTCGAGCTTCCGTTTCTTTGAGGTCATCGCAGTGCAGCACCCCTTCCGGAACCCGCAGTACCGCAACGCATCCGACGCCGGCCGCGTTCGGCTGCGGGTCGCCGCTCTCGTTGCGGCCCTCCTCCTCACCGCGTGCGGGGACTCGACGGCCGGGCTGTTCGGTGAAGCGCTCTACGAGCGCAGCTGCGCGGGCTGCCACCTCGCCGACGGGAGTGGTGGCGGGGGTCCGGCGGTCGGGCCGGGGTCGGACTCGGTCGAGCTCACCGACGAACAGCTCGTCGGGGCCATTCGAGTGGGGCCGGGCAGCATGCCGGGATTCAGGCGGTTCAGCGACGAGCAAGTCGAGAGCCTCGTCGTCTACCTCCGTGAGCTCCAGGCCCGGTGAGGTTCGCGATGATGCTCGATCCGATCCTCGACGCGACGCGGCGTCGCGTCGAAACCTTGGACGCGGTTGCGCTCGAAGCCGCGGCACGGTCCCAGCCGCCCGCTCGGGACTTCCTGGCGGCGTTGCGCCGGCCCGGCCTGCAGGTGATCGCAGAGATCAAGCGGCGCTCGCCTTCGGCCGGCGTCATCGCCGCAGAGCTGGATCCCGCCGCTCGAGCCCATGCCTACGCAGCCGGAGGCGCCGCCGCGATCTCCGTGCTGACGGAACCCAACTTCTTCGGCGGATCGGTCGCCGACCTCCAGACCGTGCGGGCCTCCGTTGACATTCCGGTGCTTCGCAAGGACTTCACGCTCAGCCCCGCCCAGATCTGGGAGGCACGGGCTGCTGGAGCAGATGCCGTGCTGCTGATCGTGGCGGCTCTCTCCCCAGCGGCGCTCGATGAGCTTCTCGCCACCGCCCGAGAGGCGGGGCTCGCCGCTCTCGTCGAGGTGCACACCCCTGAGGAAGCCGCCGTTGCCGCCAAGGCGGGCGCCGAGCTCGTGGGCGTGAACAACCGCGATCTCACGACGTTCCGGACTGATCTCCGTGTGGCGGAGGACGTGGCCCGGCATCTCCCGGATGGCGACGTGCGGGTGGCCGAGAGCGGAGTGGCGACGCCGGAGGGAGCGACTCGGATGTGGACCGCGGGCTACGACGCGATCTTGGTCGGCGAGGCGCTGGTCCGTGCCCCCGACCCCGCTGCACTCGTTGCGCAGCTGCGTGTCGGCCCATGACCTGGGTGAAGGTCTGCGGGCTGACTCGCCCCGAGGATGTGACGGTTGCGGTTGCCGCCGGAGCGGATGCCGTTGGTTTCGTGTCTCATCCCGGCTCGCCCCGCTACGTCTCGCTGCCCGTGATCGCCGAGTTGATCGACCAGGTTCCCGTGCTGACCGTCGTGCTCACGGTGGAGCTGGGACCGGCGGCCGCGCTCACTGCAATCGAGGCCACGGGCGCTCGTGCGATTCAGCCGTACGGCGCCCAGGCCGAGGCCGTGGCGAAGGCCGCACTCGCCGCAGGCGTGGTCGTCCTGTATCCGGTGCGACGGCCTGCGGACATGCCTGCGACACCTCCCGGTGCGATACCGCTGTGCGATACGCCGGACGAGGCCGTCTACGGCGGGACGGGGCGGACGTTCGACTGGTCGACGCTGCATGGAATCGAGCGAGATTTCGTCCTCGCCGGAGGTCTCGGGGCCGACAACGTGGCCGACGCCATTCGCCGAGTCCGCCCCTGGGGCGTCGACGCGTCGAGCCGGCTCGAGGCTGCTGCTGGTGTCAAGGACCCCGGTAAGGTGACGGCGTTCGTTCAGGAGGCGAAGAGCGCGTGACGATGGCGAGACCCGACCGGCGCGGCCGCTTCGGGGACTACGGAGGAAGGTTCGCTCCCGAGGCCCTGGTGCCGGCCCTCGACGAGCTCGAAGCCGCGTTCGACGCGGCTTGGGCCGACGAGGCGTTCCGCCATCATCTCGCCGATCTGCTGCGTACCTTCGTCGGGCGTCCGACGCCGGTGCACGAGGCCACCCGGCTGTCTGAGCAGCTGGGCGTGCGCCTCCTGCTGAAGCGGGAGGATCTCGCCCACACGGGTGCCCACAAGATCAACAACACCGTGGGCCAGGGCCTCCTCGCCGCGCGCATGGGCAAGCCGCGGGTCATCGCCGAGACCGGGGCAGGCCAGCATGGCGTGGCGACTGCGACGGCATGTGCGCTGCTCGGACTCGAGTGTGCGGTGTACATGGGGGCCAAGGACATCGAGCGGCAGGCGTTGAACGTCTATCGGATGCGCATGCTCGGTGCAGAGGTCGTTTCGGTCGAGCATGGTGCCGCCACGCTGAAGGACGCTGTCTCCGAAGCAATGCGTGATTGGGTCAGCAGTGTCGAGACGACCCACTACATCATCGGCTCGGTGGTCGGCCCGCACCCGTTTCCCTACATCGTTCGCGAGTTCCAGAAGGTGATCGGCGAGGAGCTGCAGTCGCAACTCGACGGATCGTCTCCGGACCGACCCCGGCCCGACGTGATCGTGGCCTGCGTGGGCGGGGGATCGAACGCGATGGGCATCTTCTATCCGTATGCCGACGGCGGCGTCGATCTCGTCGGCGTCGAGGCGGCCGGGCTCGGTATCGAAACCGGCAAGCACGGGGCCTCGCTGGGAGCGGGCAGCCCCGGGGTGCTTCACGGCGCAGTCACGTACCTGCTCCAAGACGACGATGGTCAGGTGCTCGAGGCGCATTCGCTCTCGGCCGGTCTCGACTACCCGGGCGTAGGCCCGGAGCATGCCTGGTTCAAGGACCAGGGCGTCGCCCGCTACGCGTCGGTGACGGACGACGAGGCGGTGGAGGCCGTCTACCTGATGGCGCGCACCGAGGGCATCATCCCCGCCCTCGAGTCCGCCCACGGTCTGGCGTGGGTCGTGCGCGAAGCCGAGGCGCTCGCCGGAAAGACGGTTGTGCTCAACCTCTCGGGACGCGGCGACAAAGACGTGCAACAGATCGTTGCCCTCGATGGTTGACGTGCACCGCGCCCAGATCGAGCAGGCCTTCGACGCGGCGCGTGCGGAGAACCGGGCGCTGCTGATGCCGTATCTCACGGCGGGGCTGCCGGATCCCGAGCACTCCGTGGAGCTCTTCGTGGCGATGGCGGAGGCCGGTGCGGATGCGTTCGAGATCGGTGTTCCGTATTCGGACCCGCTGATGGACGGACCCACCATTCACGAGGCCGGGCTCGCGGCGTTGGATGCCGGCGCGACGTTCGACGTGAGCATGCGCATCGTCGAATCGGTCGTGGAGCAGACCGGCAAGCCGGTCCTGGTCATGACGTACGCCAACCCGGTGCTGACGCGCGGCGCCGAGGCCTACGCCCGTCGCGTCGCCGATGCGGGCGCCGCCGGGCTGATCATCGCCGACCTGCCCGTTGACGAGGCGGAACGATTCGAGAGCGCCGCCGCGCAGGCCGGCCTCGGCATGGTGTTGTTCGTCGCTCCCACGACCGACGACGAGCGCCTGCAGCGTGTCGTCGACCACCAGCCCGTGTTCATCTACGGCGTCGCCCGACTCGGCGTCACCGGGGAGCAGATCGAAGGGGAATCGCAGTTGGCGCGTCTCGCCGAACGGGTGCGGGGGCTCACCGACCTGCCCCTCGTTGCGGGCGTGGGGATCTCGACGCCGGCGTTGGCTCGAGAGGCTGCCGCAGTAGCCGACGGGGTGATCGTCGGCTCGGCGCTCGTGCGGCGGGTGCTGGAAGCCGATGATCCGTCTGCGGCGGCCCGGTCGCTGCAAGCGGCCGTCACCGAACTGGCCGCCGCAGTCCGCGGAGGCTGAGCCGGCGAACGCCGGCGCCGCCGCCGCCGTAGTCGGTACCGGGAGGGGGACTCGAACCCCCACGTCCTTGCGGACAACGGATTTTGAGTCCGTCGCGTCTACCAATTTCGCCATCCCGGCGGGGTCGCAATGGTAATCGGGGCCGCAGCTGAGCCGTGCTGTTCCCACCAGGCACGCCGTACACTCACGCCATGCGACGGATCGAGCGGCGGCTGTTCCAGATCAACGACGAGATCGCGGCGTTGCGCCGCGACGAGGAGCTGGCGCGCGAAGAGCTGATCTTCCACCGGCACCTCAACGACGACGCCCAGCGCGACGCGGCCGTGTCCGACAGCCCACTCGACAGGGCCGATGCCCGGGAGACCGAAGGCGACGTGGCCCGGTTCGAACGCCACATGGCTCGATTGCGCAAGACACGGGAGCGGCTGGAGCGCCAGCGAGACCGACTGATCAAGCGGCTCGACTGAGGCTCTGCAACGCGGCCCGAATACGGGCTCTGCCTGCTGACTACTCTGGCCGCGATGCCGACTCTCGCGCTGCTCGACGGGCACAGCCTCGCCTATCGGGCGTTCTATGCGCTTCCGTCGGACCTCGCCACCACTGCCGGTCAGGTGACCAACGCCGTGTTCGGCTTCACGTCGATGTTGATCAAGCTTCTCGGTGACGAGCACCCTGATGCCATCGCAGTGGCGTGGGACGTCCGCGGGCCCACGTTCCGCAAAGAGTTGTATGCCGACTACAAGGCGCACCGGGAGAAGCCGCCGGATCTGTTCTCTGGTCAGCTCCCGTTGATCGACGAAGTGCTGCAAGCATTGCGGATTGCGCAGCTGCGCGTGCCCGGCTACGAAGCCGACGATGTCATCGCCACCCTCGCCGACCAGGCAGGGAGCGAGGGGTGGGATGTCGTGGTGGTCACAGGCGATCGGGATGCGTTCCAGCTCGTCGACGACAACGTGAAGGTGCTCTACACGTGGCGCGGGGTCTCGGAGTCCGTCGTCGCCGACGCGGCGTGGATCGAGGGCCGGTACGGGGTTCGCCCCGACCAGTACCTGGATTACGCGGCCTTTCGTGGCGACAACTCGGACAACCTCCCCGGCGTGCCCAAGGTGGGGGAGAAGACCGCAGCGAAGCTGATCATCAACTACGGGTCGGTGGAGGGCGTCTACGGCCATCTCGAGGACCAGACGCCGAAGCTCAAGGAGAACCTCGAAACGCACCACGACCAGGTGCTACTCAACCGGGAGCTCATGGCCCTCGTGCGCGACGTGCCGGTGGAGGACGACGCCGGGGCTGCGGTCCAGATCGAACACTTGAGGACGCAGGAGTGGGACCCGGACGAGGTCAGGGAGGTCTTCGACAGCCTGGCGTTCCGTACGCTCTGGGATCGGCTGCTCGAGCTTGGGGGACACGTCGCCGTGACGGTCGAGTCGTACGACGTCGAAGTGCGCACGGCGGTGAGCGGAGACGCGTTGCCCGGCGGAGCAGCTCCTCTGGTCACCGAGACCGTGTGGGATGGCCACGACCTGGCCGGACTCATGCTGGCGGGGGAGAGCGCCGAAGCGGTCTTCGTCCCGACGGCGCATCTGGCCGACGTATCCCCGTCCCTCGCCACCCGTGGGATCGTCGCCCACGATGCGAAGCCCATTCTGCGCTCACTGCTCGAACTGGAGATCGCACCACCTCCGGTCCGTTTCGACACCGCCCTCGCCGCCTACCTCGTGAACCCTGCGCAGCGCACCCCAGACCTCGCCGAGCTGGCGCACCGTGAGCTCGGCATCTCCGTCGACGATTCGGTCGACCGCGCCGATGAGGCGGATCAGGGGACCTTCGACTTCGGTGCTGCGGAGGGACCTGATCTCGACGCGGCGGCGCGCCGTGTCGTTGCGGTGGCGCGGTTGGTCGAGCCGATGAAGGAGAAGATCGCCGCCCGTGGTGGCGTTCAGTTGTTCGACGAGATCGAGCTTCCGCTCGTGTCGATCCTGGCGCAGATGGAGCACACCGGGATCGGGGTAGACCGGTCGTTCCTCCAACAGCTCTCGATCGACCTCAAGGAGCGCCTCGCCGGCTACGAGGCCGAGATCCATGAAGCGGCAGGTGGGCCGTTCAACGTGAACTCCACCCTGCAATTGAGAGAGATCCTCTTCGACAAGCTCGGTCTTCCGGTGCTGAAGCGGACGCCGAAGGGTGCACCATCGACCGACGCAACGGTGCTCGGCAAGCTGCGAGACGCTCATCCGCTCGTCGATTCGCTTCTGCACTACCGCGAGTTGGAGAAGCTCCGGTCCACCTACGTCGATGCGCTGCTCCCGCTGATCGAGGAGGACGGGCGCGTCCGAGGACGCTTCAACCAGATGGCGGCGGCCACGGGCCGCTTGTCGCAGGAGCAGCCGAACTTGCAGAACATCCCGGTCCGGAGCGAGGAGGGCCGCATCATCCGCCGCGCCTTCGTTGCGGAGGAGGGCAGCGCGTTCCTCGTCGCGGACTACTCCCAGATCGAACTTCGCATCCTCGCCCATCTCTCCGGAGACGCCGGACTCGTGGACGCGTTCGCCCACGACCTCGACATCCACACCGAGACCGCGGCCCGCGTGAATGGGATCGTCGCCTCTGAGGTCACGCCCGACCAGCGGCGCAGGGCCAAAGTGGTCAACTTCGGGCTGCTCTACGGCATGGAGGCCTACGGGCTGGCACAGCGTCTCGAGATCTCACGGGAGGAGGCGCAGGACCAGATGGACGCCTACTTCGCCCAGTTCCCCGACGTACAGGCATTCATGCGTGGGATCGTGGACGAAGCACGGAGCCTCGGCTACACCACGACGCTGCTCGGCAGGCGGCGCTATCTGCCCGAACTGGCGAGCCGCAACTTCCGCGACCGCCAGGCGGGGGAGCGCATGGCGCTGAATGCCCCGATTCAGGGCTCGGCGGCGGACATCATCAAGAAGGCGATGGTCGTGCTCGACCGCCGGTTGCGCGACGAGGGCCTGACCGCCGAGATGCTGCTGCAGATCCATGACGAGCTCGTCCTCGAGGTTCCCGTTGAAGAGATGGAACCCGTGCGGGGTCTGACGCGGGTCGTCATGGAAGACATCGTCGATCTCCGCGTCCCGCTCAAGGTCGACGTGGCGACGGGAGCGAACCTCGCAGAGTGCAAATCGTGAGTGCTCTCGGCCGACTGGGGCGAGGAGCTCGTCCCTCGGGGTGAAGCGAGAATCCCGGTCCCCGGCGCGGCCGGACCTGCTACGATTCGGGGGCTTCCCAGGTGAACGCCATCGGCGCGCGTCAGGAAGCAATCCATTTGTTCATAGGAGTTGATGTCGTCGTATGGCCATCGAGAACGAGACGGAAGCGTTTGCTTCCGGTACCACCGAGGATGAAGCCACTTCCTCGGTAGCGGCCGAAGCCGCAGCCCCGGGGGAGGCCGAAACCCCCATCACACCCGACGCAGCCGTCGAAGGTACTGAGAGCGAGGACGCGGCGGAGGCGGAAGACGCCACTGCAGTTGCGGAAGAGCCCTCGGTAGAGGCTCCGCCGGAGACCGCCGCGGAGGCGGTCGCAGCACCGCCCGCTGCTGTGGCCGATGTGGCTGCCGAGCCTGCTGCTGTGGCCGATGTGGCT
>JBFFFX010000053.1:0-11031 GCA_041557775.1 Acidimicrobiia bacterium
GCACTGATCGATCTGTATCGCACCGCCAAGAAGGAGCGGCTTGGCGATCCCGTCGCCGCCTGGGCCTCCATCCAGGAGAACCCGAGCCGGCGCAAGCGGTATCAGGAAGCCCGAGGCAAGGGTGGCTTCAGGCGCATCTCCTGGGCTGAGGCGCTCGAGATCGCTGCCGCTTCGGTGGTGTACACGACGAAGCAGTACGGACCAGACCGCGTCGCCGGTTTCTCGCCGATCCCGGCGATGTCACAGATCAGCTACGCCGCGGGGAGCCGGTTCATGTCGCTGTTGGGCGGCACGGTGCTCAGCTTCTACGACTGGTACTGCGATCTCCCTCCCGCCTCGCCTGAGATCTGGGGAGAGCAGACGGATGTCCACGAGTCGGCCGACTGGTTCAACAGCCGGTTCATCGCCGTCATGGGCTCGAACCTGAACATGACGAGGACGCCGGACACCCACTTCATCTCCGAGGTGCGCCACGCCGGGGCCAAGCTGGTCGTGTTCAGCCCCGACTTCTCCCAGGTCGCCAAGTACGCCGACTGGTGGATCCCGTCGAATCCAGGGCAGGACACCGCCTTCTGGCTGGCGGTGAACCACGTCCTGTTGACTGAGTTCTACCGCGATCGTCGCATCGAGTACTTCGAGGACTACACCAGGCGCTACACCGACCTGCCGTTTCTCGTGCGGATCGAGGACGCCAAGGCCGGGAGGTATCTGCGGGCCAACACGCTCAACGCCTATGCGGACGTCGAGAACGGCGATTGGAAGCTGCTCATGTGGGACGACGATGCAGATGCACCTCGCATGCCCAACGGCAGCATCGGATACCGCTGGGCCGACGAGGAGAAAGGCCACTGGAACCTCGAGCTCGAGGACAAAGTCCTCGGCGGGAAGATCGCTCCCCGCCTGTCGTTCGTCGACGGCTACGACGAGGTGGTTGCCGTCGACTTCGACGACTTCGAGGGCAGCTCCGCCGTTCGGCGCGGTGTTCCTGTGCGGCATGTCGAGACGTTGGAGGGCAGGGTCGCCGTCACGACCGTGTTCGATCTGCTGATGGCCCGGTTCGGCGTCGATCGCGGGCTCTCCGGCTTCTACGCGAAGAGCTACAACGACGCGGACGTCCCCTACACCCCGGCGTGGCAGGAGCAGTACACGGGAATCCACCGTGACACCGTGATCGAGTACGCCAGGCAGTGGGGTCGCAACGGCGAGCTCACCCGGGGAAAGAACATGGTGATCATCGGCGCCGGGGCCAACCACTGGTACCACAACAACCTGCTGTACCGCTCGGCGATCGTGGGTCTGATGCTCACCGGCTCCGTCGGCGTCAACGGCGGCGGCCTGGCGCACTACGTCGGTCAGGAGAAGGTGGTCAACCAGGCGTCGTGGGCCGCCATCGCTTTCGGTCTCGATTGGGGCATGGCGCCCCGCCACCAGAACACGCCATCGTGGCACTACGTCCACTCCGACCAGTGGCGCTATGAGCGGGGCTTCCGGGAGTACGACCCGATCGGCTCGCCAGACGATCCCTATGACCACACCATCGACCACCAGGCTCGCGCCGTCCGACGCGGTTGGTTGCCCTTCTTTCCGCAGTTCAAACAGAACTCGATCGACGTGGCGCGCAAGGCCCGGCAGGCCGGGGCCGACACCGACGCCGCCGTCATCGACCACGTTGTCGAGGGACTGAAGTCGGGCGACATCCAGTTCGCCATCGACGACCCCGATGCGCCCGAGTCGTGGCCGCGAACGTGGTTCATCTGGCGGGGCAACGCCATCGGCACCTCGGCCAAGGGTCACGAGTTCTTCATGAAGCACTACTTGGGGACCCACTCGACGGCGATCGCTGCGGAGCCCGACGACCACGGAGTAGCCGAGGTGAATGTCCGTCCGGAAGCGCCCATCGGCAAGATGGACCTGATCGTCGACCTCAACTTCCGTATGGACACGAGCGCCCTGTACTCGGACCTCGTGCTCCCCGCCGCCACCTGGTACGAGAAGGACGATCTCAACACCACGGACATGCACTCCTTCATCAACCCGATGCAGGCGGCGGTGGCGCCATCGTGGGAGTCGAAGTCGGATTGGCAGATCTTCCGTTCGGTGGCGGAGAAGGTCTCCGAGCTGGCCGCAGGCCATCTGCCTGATCAGGTCGAGGACGTCGTCATGCTGCCGTTGCAGCACGACACACCCGACGAGTTGGCGCAGCCGGAGGTCGGCGATTGGCGCACCGGCGAGATCGAGGCGACCCCCGGCAAGACGATGCCCAAGTTCCGGGTGATCAAGCGCGATTACGCCAACCTCGCCGATCAGATGTCGCGCCTCGGCGCCGGCACCCGGGCAAACGGAGTGGCGGCGCACGGTTTGAAGATCCCGGTCGCCGATTTCTACGACGAGCTGGCTCGAAGACAGCCATCGGAGGATGGAGGTGCCGGCAACGGCGTGCTGATGCCATCGTTGGCGCGAGATCGCGAGGTCTGCGAGGCGATCCTCGCGCTCGACCCGGCTTCCAACGGAGAGCTGGCCTACCGGGCATTCGAGGCGGAGGAGGCCAAGACCGGTCTGGCGCTCCGCTACCTGGGAGAAGGGCAAAGGGACTCTCGCGTGTCGTTCAGCGACATCGTCGCCCAGCCCCGCCGGGTGCTCACAACGCCGACGTGGAGCGGCATCGTGTCGAAGGGCAGGGCCTATGCCCCGTTCGTGTTCAACGTGGAGCACCTGGTGCCGTGGCGGACGCTCACCGGCCGTCAGCACTTCTACCTCGATCACGAGAACTATCTGAATTGGGGCGAGCACCTGCCCATCTACAAGCCGCGGCCTGATCACACGATGCTGTCGGAGACGGAGCAAACCCTCGCCGAGGGTCAGGCGGGGCGTTTGTTCAACTACATCACGCCCCACGGCAAGTGGTCGATCCACTCCACGTACTCGGACAACCATCGGATGATGACGCTGTCCCGCGGCGGCTATCCGATCTGGCTCAACGACAAGGATGCCGTCGAGCTGGGGATCGCCGACAACGACTGGGTGGAGCTCTACAACGACAACGGTGTCTTCGTGCAACGCTGCATCACCTCGTCCCGCATCCCGGCGGGCACGGTGTTCGTGTACCACGCCACGGAGCGCACGGTCGGCATCCCGATCTCACCGAGGCGGAAGAAGCGGGCGGGGATGAACAACTCGCTCACCCGGGCCCGGCTCAAGCCGGTGCTGATGAGCGGGGGGTATGCCCAGTTCACCTACTTCTTCAACTACTGGGGCCCGACAGGGGTGAATCGAGACACCTTCGTCTACGTCCGCCGGGTCGACCGGCCCGACTACTAGGGGGTATGGCATGAGAGTCAGAGCCCAAATGAGCATGCTGTTCCACCTGGACAAGTGCATCGGGTGTCACACATGCAGCGTGGCGTGCAAGAACCTGTGGACCGACCGCTCCGGTGCCGAGTACATGTGGTGGAACAACGTCGAGACGCGCCCCGGCACGGGATATCCCACCGGGTGGGAGGATCAGGATCACTACAACGGCGGCTGGCGGCGCGACAAGAAGGGTCGTCTCCACCTGAAGCTGCACAACAAGCCGACCGGTATGGCGCGATTGTTCTTCAACCCGTCGCTTCCACAGCTCGAGGACTACTACGAGCCGTTCACGTTCAAGTACCGCGACCTGTTCGACGCCCCAGAGGGTGAGCACCAGCCGACAGCGGTGCCGATCTCGATGATCACCGGCGACGAGATGAACATCGAGGGCGGCCCGAACTGGGACGACGATCTCGGCGGCTCCAACGTGTACGCCAGGCACGATCCGGCCATGGAGGGGGTCGACCCGGACATCCGTGCCCAGCTCGAGGAGATCGAACGGGTGGTGTTCAACTATCTGCCGCGCATCTGCAACCACTGCCTCAACCCGTCATGCGTGGCGGCCTGTCCCTCGGGTGCGATCTACAAGCGGGGTGAGGATGGCATCGTGCTCGTCAACGAGGACAAGTGCCGGGCGTGGCGGATGTGTGTGGCGGCGTGCCCGTACAAGAAGGTGTACTACAACTGGTCGACGGGCAAGTCGGAGAAGTGCATCCTCTGCTTCCCCCGCATGGAGTCCGGAGAGGCGCCTGCGTGCGCCCACTCCTGCGTCGGCCGCATCCGGTACATGGGCGTGCTGCTGTACGACGCCGATCAGATTGCAGACGCGGCGGCTGGCCCGGACGAGGAGCTGATCTCGCGACAGCTCGACGCCATCCTCGATCCATGGGATCCGAAGGTCGTGGTGGCGGCGAATGCCACGGGTATCGATGACGGCTGGATCGAGGCGGCGCGTAACTCGCCGGCATGGAAGTTCGTCAAGGAGTGGGGCCTGGCGCTGCCGCTCCATGCGGAGTTCCGGACGATGGCGATGATGTTCTACATCCCGCCGCTGTCACCTGTGATGAGCACGATCGAGCGGAATCTCACCCGTCTCGATCTGCCGGCCGAACGGGTCGACTTCGAGCTGTTCGACGAGCTGGACAAGGCCCGGCTGCCGATCAAATACCTGGCCAACCTGTTCTCCGTGGGCGACGAGGAGACGATCCGCACCGTGCTCCGCAAGATGCTGGCGGTGCGCATCTACAAGCGCCGCCAGAGCGTCGACGGGCTCATCGACGACTCCACGCTGGCGCTGCTGGACTCTGCAGGCACGAATGAGGCAGAGGTCGAGGCGATCTACAAGTTGACGACCCTGCCGACGCTCGAGGAGCGGTTCGTGCTTCCTCCGTACCACCGGGAGATGTCCATCGAGACCGTCAACGACCCGCTGGTACACAAGGGGGCGACGGGCGTCGGATACCTGGAACCACCGAGAAGGGGGGCATGATGGGATCTGGAGCTGCGATCGCGTCGTGCTTCGCCTATCCGGACGGCGGGCGTCTCGCTGAGCTGACTGCTGCCGTCGCGGCACTCCCCGAGGGCAAGGTCAGGACCCGCCTGGAGCGGTTCGTCGCGGACGTGGCGCCGGTCGACCTGGGCGAGTGGGAGGAGCTGCACACCCGTACGCTGGACCTGTCGCCGCATTTCGTGCCCTACGTCGGGCACGTCGTGTGGGGGGAGAGCTACAAGCGGGGTGCCTTCATGGCCGAGCTGAAGCGGGAGATGGAGGCGACCGGCGTCGATATCGGCGGCGAGTTGCCGGATCATCTGGCGCCGATTCTGCGGTACCTCGACGAGGCCAAGACGCCGCACGAGGAACTGGTGGAGGTGCTTCCGGGCGCGGTCCACCGGATGATCAAGGAGCTGAGGAAGTCGGACGCCGGGAATCCCTACCTGCACGTGCTGGCCGCAGCCCGTGCTCGGGTGGCGATCGAGGCCCGAGTCGAGATCGGGAGCAGCCATGCCCGTCAATGAACTGCTGTTCGTAATCCTGCCGTACGTGGCCGTGGCCCTGGCGATCGTCGTCACCGTCGTCCGCTGGCGTCGCCATCCTTTCACGGTGTCCGCGCTGTCATCGCAGATCCTGGAGAGCCGCAAGCTCTTCTGGGGTTCGGTGTCGTTCCACTGGGGCCTGTCGCTGATCCTCGTCGGCCACTTGGCGGCGCTGATCGTGCCGCGGGCGTTCACGCTGTGGAACGGCGAGCCGCTGCGGCTGTATTTGCTGGAGATCACCGGTGCCGCGCTGGGGGTGTGGGCGGGGATCGGTCTCGCCGTGCTGATCTACCGGCGGCTCACGAATCGCCGAGTGGCCGCGGTGACGACGCCGATGGACCTCGTCGTGCTGGGCATCATCGCCGTGCAGATCATCACCGGCCTCTGGATCGCCATTGGTTATCGCTGGGGCTCCTTCTGGGGGACCAGCGTCTTCGTGCCGTACATCCGGTCGCTGCTGACTCTGGACCCGAGGCCTGAGCTGGTGGCGCCGCTGCCGTTCATCCTGAAGGCCCACGTGGTGGCCTTCTGGGCGTTCCTGGTGGTGTTTCCGTTCAGCAGGCTGGTACACATCATCACAGTGCCCCTCGGCTACTTCACGCGCCCCTGGCAACGAGTGGTCCGCAACGCCCAGGAGCCAGCCGTCTATCACCCAACCCAAGAGCGGCCCCTCGAGCGCGTTCGTTAGGTTCGCGGTTGCGACGGGCCTCTCCGCCGGGCATGCACGCGACTGAGCGGTGCGACGCTTCGGGGACGGTTGCGAAGGTACGTCCGGCCCTTTGTCTGCCGTGCGATCGGCCGTAGCCTGGCGCGATGCCTCGTCTTCTGAGGGCCGGTGTCGGATTCGCCGCCGGGGCCGCGTGCGCCGGCCTCGGGTGGTGGCTCGGGCAGCCGGCCGTCGCCGAGCCGGCTGCCGATACCACGATCGCACCGGTGCCCGTGACGACGACCGTTGCTGTGGTCACGGAGCCCGATTGGGTCCTTGGGGGCGGTGCGCGCTTCGAGTCGGTCGTGATCCGCCCCCTGGAGTTGGACGTGACGGACGGCGGGGCCGTCCTGGAGTACGAGATCGTCGGCTTGGCTGCGTCCGCGTTCGAGCTCTTCATCGGTCCCGCGGAGTCGCCGCCGCCGGTGTTGCCCGAGGTCTGGCGGCTCACGGTGTCCGACGGGCGGTCCGTCGAGGCGTCCGTGGCGCCGCCGGCGCCGGTGACGGTCGGGGAGACGCAGACGATTCGCGGGTCGGTGCGCTTCGACGAGCTGCCGGCGGGCGCCGACGAGGACGAGATCGTCGAGATCGCCGTGGTCGGCTGGCGAGTTGCCACACCCGTCGTCGAGGAGATCGGGATGTCCGCCGAGGTGGGCAGCGCTGCCCGGCTGTTCGACGGCACGAGCATCGTGCTCGACACCGTCATCGAGCAGCGTTCGGGGAGCATCCTGGACTTCGACGTCGACAGCCTGCCCAACCCATGGCGCGTGTCCGAGCGCTTCCCGTTCGGTGCGAGCACGGCGTTCGAGGGAACCGGTCCCGGCTGGCTGCGGGCGAGCAGCACCATCGGGGGCACCGGCCTCACCGGCGGAGCGACCGGATTCCAGCTTCGCTGGAGCGAGCTGGAGGTGCCGCCGTCGTTCGTGGTGCGCTACACGACGGTGGCGTGGACGCCGCTGGCGGGGGAGCTGATCGTCGTCTCGGAGGGCACCGGTGACTGACACGAGTGATCTCGCCGACATCCTCCACTCGCCGCTCGACGAGCCGGAGCCGCCGTGGAATTGGTGGCCGTTGCTCGCCGGCATGGTCGCGGGGGCGTTGATCGTCTTCGCCGGCTACCGCATCGCCGATTCCGGATCCGAGGAGACGGTGGCTCCGCCCGTTCCCGCGACCACGGTGACCGAGGCGCCGCCCGACGAGCCGGCGTTCCGCGAGCCGGCGGAGATGCCGTTCCCGCCGGGCTACGTCGCCCTCACCGACACCGAGGCCGCCCGGCCCGTGTACGGCATCGTCGTCGGCGACGATCTGGTCATCGCCGTGGTCACGGTGGGACGGCGCGGGTTCGAGGGCGGCGCCCCGTACGAAGGTGGCGAGTGGGTGCTCGAGCCGGTGGACGGCGAGGCCGTGCGGTCGTCGAACGTCGTGTTCGATGCGTTCCTGCCCGGTGCGTTCTCCGTCGCTTTCGCGGATCCCGGTGATGACGTCGAGCTGGCCTCGCTCCGACTCGTCCAGCGCTGGCAGCGGGACGACCGCAACGGCGACGCGACGGTGCCGATCGCCTCGCTCGACGAGCCCATCGCGATCGCCCTCGGCAACGGTGTGACGCTGACGCTGTCCGAACTCGTGCTCGAGGGCTCGACGGGTGAGCTGGTGTGGGAGCTGACCGGGGCCGGCGACGGCGGCGAGGTCTTCCTGTCGATTCGCGCCGAACGGGATGGGGAGGTGCTCGTCGATTACCTGCCGTCGGGGCAGTTCTTCTTCTCGCCCGACCCGGCGGTGGAGCGGGCGACCACCGACGTCATGCGGCTGCAACGCGGGGGCGGGTCCGGCGACATCGCCGATGCGACCGAGGTCGTGATCGATGCCGGCGTGACGCTCATCGCCGGCATTCCCGAAGACCTCCCCCTGGATCTCACCGGGATCCCGATCATCCGCCCGTGAGCTGAGGATCGGCCTCGCGTTCAGCGCTCGGCGCCCCGCAACGACGTCTCGAGCTTCGCGAGGTCCTGATGGGCGAGGACGCACGCGCTCGACCGGCTCCCCAGCGTCCATTCGTCGAGGGTGGGCGCCATCGGGAAGAGCACCAAGTCCGACACCCAGAAGGGAATCCCCACGTAATCCTCGAAGGCGGCGATGCAAGGAGTCTCGGCAGCCTCCCAGAGCGCTTCTTCCCCCGGATAGTCCGCCTCGGGTCCGTTCTCGTGCTCGATGATCGCGAGGACCTCGAAGTCATGTGGCTCATCGCACGCCCTCGCGGGCACCAGGAAGCCGCTCTCGGGGGTTGGCTCATCGAAGCAGTCGCCCACCGCAAACGTATTCGAATCTCGAAGGCCCTCGTGGATGAGTCCCCCCGTGTTTCGCATCGAGGTCGACAGCTCCGACTGTGTCGCACTGCGAACCACGCAGCGCATCTCGCGTTCCCCCAATGCCCACTGATCCTCCGATGGGAATATCGTCCGGAGCCCGAGGCCCGACCCCAAGACGGGAGCGCCGACGTAGCGCTCGAAGTGCGGGGCACAGGCGGCGACCGAGTACACGATCAGCTTCTCGTCCGCCGGATACGGGACGGCCGGTCCGGCCCGATGCTCGAAGACGGCGAAGACCTCGAATCCGTGGGGGGCCTCACAGTCGGTCAGGAAGACGATCCTGGCGGAAGACAGGTACTCGAAGCCGAGGCCCGCCGGGTCGTTGAAGCACGTTCCTGCCGGCAGAGTGGACGTCGTTCCGAGGTCGTCGCGATGGACGCCCCCCGACCCGCGCACCGACCCGACGAGATCGTCACCGAGCGGGTCCCCCGCGAGACACGCGATGTCACGGCCACCGCGTTCCCACTCGTCTTCCGACGGCCACGAGGCGCCTATCCAGATCGTGCTGCGATGCGGAGGCGCTGCCACGTAGCTCTCGAATCGCTGCTCACAACGCGCAACGCCGAACTGCTCGAGCTCGGCCGGTCCCGGGTATTCGGACCCGGGGAGGGCGGGGTGTGCGACGATGGCGAAGACCTCGTCGGAGTGGGGAGCTGCGCACGGGATGGGAGCGACGTCGCCCAGCTCCCACTCGGCTTCCGCTCCGGCGACCCGTTCGGCGCGATAGCAGGCCCCCACGCGCCACCCTGGCGATTCAACGGTATCCGCGTCCGCCGCCGGTGCCTGCGTCGTCGAAGCCTCGCTCGTCGCAACCGCAGTGTCATCCTGTGGCGGTGGCTCGGGTGCATCGGCATCCAGTGGTGCAGGGTCGAACAAGGCGAATCCGACTGCGGCGGTGGCGGCTGCAAGCATCGCGGCGGATGCCAAGAGACGGACCGTGTGCGGTTCGTCGACTGGGTCCTTCGTCGCGTGGAACGGATCGAGCACCGGTGCCGGTGTGCCCCGTTGCAGTGCTGCGGCTCGGGCCTCCTGGCGGTGCCACACGCCATTGATCGCAGCCAATCCGAGCACCGCCGCGACGACCCAAACCGAGTCGTTGGCGATCCCCCACGCCGATGCAGGTCGCGCTGCCGCCAACGTGCCTTCGTCGGATGCGTTCTCGACCGCCGCGTTGAGTATCACCCGCAGGCACACGCCGACGAGGAACGCTGCCCACCACATCGCCAGGAGTACGCTGCGCGTCCGGGACTGCCACTGGGTTCCTGCACCAGGCGGCAGGGCCGGGTCGCTGCTTCGCCACACTGCTTGGAGGACGCGAATCGGCCGGTAGAGGTTGACGATCGGAACGAACCAGGCGCCGATCGCCCAACCCGGGGAGTAGGGCAGATTCTGCGCGCCGAGGGCGCGGGCGTTCGCGTAGACGCGGTACGTGAACGCGATCAGCGCCGCCGCGATGACGAAGTACGCCACGTTGGCGATGGTCAGCAGTGCGCCGAGCCGGTCATCGTTGCTCAGGATCTGACCGATCGACACCGTGGATGGATCGGTGATCGCCCGCGAGACGAGGCGGTACTCGACGATTCTCGCGGCGAGGAGGAGTGCGCCGACAACCGCGTACCCGGTGAAGAGTGACCCGATCAGCCAGCCCCAGGCACGCGAAGATCGGTAGTTGGTGACCGGAAGCGATCGATCCTCGAGGAGCCTGTCATCGCCGATCTGAAAGCCCTCGCCGTAGTGAGTCACGTGAACCTCCGGCCACGTCCATCTTCCGGTGTGCTGTCCCGATCGGCCAGGGCCAGACGACCTCGTGTCCTTCGCAGCAGCAGAGGCGCGTGCCATCTCGCGCGCGCAGTCGCAGGCCGCGGCGCTACAGCTCTCGGTTCGCGGCCCAGGTGGTGGCCAGGGAGATGAGGACGGCCGTGAGCGCCAGGGTCACCAGGGTCGCCGGGAGGTAGTCGGTCCACGGTCCGGTGTCCCGGAGCAGCGCGTCCAGTGCGCCGAGCAGATGGCTCGGGAGCCAGTGGCCGATCGCCTCGGCGATACCGACGATGGGAAGCACGAGCAGCACGACGACCGTCACGGCCACCGCGGCCAGCACGCTGCCGAGGCGGCTCCCTGCGGCGGCGGTCATCGCCACGACGAAGGCCAGGTACACCAGGGTGAAGGCGGCCCCGCCGAGGAGCGCTCCCATCGACAGCCCGCCGAGCAGCACGACGGTCTCGTACCACGCCGCGGCGAGTCCGAGCAGGAACGCGGCGGCGATCGCCAGAAACGACACCACGAGGCGCGGCGTCAGCAGTCGCCGCATCGAGGGCACCCGGGTGCGCAGGAAGACCGACATCTCGGGGATCACATCGAGCACGAGCGCCCCCGCGGCCACGATCACCGCGACCAGGAGCCCGATCTGGTTGGCATTGGCGGTGAATTGGGCGATTCCGTCGGCGGGCACCGCCGCAGGGAACTCCACGACGATGTCGTTGCCGAAGCGTTCGAGGATCTCGCCGATGTAGCGGGCGGTCACCGGACCGAGCAAGCCGAAGAACACGTACACGCCGACCAACGCGACGAGCCGGC
>JBFFFX010000054.1:0-11023 GCA_041557775.1 Acidimicrobiia bacterium
CCTTACCCCCGCCTTTGGTGGCGGTACCTTCCCCCGCGTTGTGGGGGACTGTTCGGGTGGGCGTTGGTGGGTGTACCCCTTACCCCCGCCTTGGGTGGCGGTACCTTCCCCCGCTTTGTGGGGGACTCCCGGAGTGGGTGAGTCGCCACTCCGGGTCAGGGGGCATAGAGTGCGGGCGAGGCGAGTGAGGCGGTGGTGACGCAAGCCGCATCGCAGTCCGGAGGCAAGAAGCAACGTGCGACTCGTCACGTATCTCGGGTTGGTCGCAAGGCGGCTCTGGTCGAAGCGCGGCATTCTCTTCGGCTCGTTCCTCGGCGCCACGCTGGTCACCGCGCTGCTCGTCATCGTGCCCCTCTACGAGGCCTCCGTGCAGGCGGTCGACCTGCTGTTCACGTTGCGCGGCGCGCCGGCCGCCGACGTCGACATCACCGCCACCAACCGGACTACCGAATACTCCGGCACCGAGGCGGCATCCCATCGGGAGCTGGTCACCGACCGCTGGCAGGAACGCGTTTCCGAGTGGTATCCGACCGTGGTCGAGCGCTCCCAGTCGCGCGAGTTCCTCGTCATCCCCATCGAGGGCACCGTCGACTGGCTGGGCCGCGCCGAAGAGTGGCGGGAGGAGTTCGACGCCCTCGAAGCCGAAGGTACCGACCCCGAGGAGCTGCCCGCTCCGCCGTATCCCCGGCCACCGCAGGAGGCCACACAGATCCGTTTCTTCACCGCACCAGACATCGAGGAGCGGCTGGAGGTCATCGACGGTGCGTTCCCGGAGGTGCTGGAGCGTCCCGCGCCGGGCTTCGCTACGCCGCTGCCGGTTGCGCTCGGGGCCCGCGTCGCCGAGACCATCGACCGGCAAGTCGGCGACACTTTCGTCCTGCGCCCGTTCAGCGGCCTGCAACCCACGTTCGAGATCGTCGAGGTGGCCGCCATCGTCGATGCCGTCGACAGCGGCGAGGTCATCTGGGGGATCGACGACCCGGGGCGCATGGTCTACCTGCCGCAGGAGACCTGGGACGCATGGACGCGTCCGCTGGGGATCGACTCCGACAGTGATCCATGGCGCCGCCCGCAGCGGGGTCTCGTCAGCCAGACGGTGACGCAGCGGTTCATCCTCCAGTTCGACCCAGGCACCGTCGTGCTCGAGGAGCTCAGCAGCGTCGCCAACGGGGTCACCGCCTTCCGCGCGGAGGTGAGCCGCGACAGCGCCGGCGCGGTCGCCGCCAACACGTTCCTCGGCTCGTTGCTCGAAGCGTTCACCACCCGCTCGGTGACGATCGGTGCGCCGATCCTGGCGGTACTCGCCCTCGTCGTCGGCGGCGCCCTCTACTTCCTCGTGTACACCGCCGCCCTCACCCTCGAACGCGAGGGCCCGGAGATGGCGCTCCTCAAGACCCGTGGGGCGAGCAGCTGGCAGACGATCGGCATCCACGTCGCCCAGTCGCTCGGCATCGCCGTCCTCGCCGCAGCGGTCGCACCCTGGGTTGCCCGAACCATGGTCGGGTTGACCGGCCGGGTCCCGCCGCTGTCCGATCTCACAGGCGGCGAGCCGCTGCGGGTGGCCCAGGTACGGTCGATCGTGCCGTTCGTCATCGCCGGCGGTGCGGTGACGTTCGCGGCGATGGGCCTGGCCATCCTCCCGTTCGCGAGGCGCAAGGTGCTCGAGCTGCGCTCCCTCGCCGCCCGGCCGGCGCAGTCCTCCGTGTGGCAGCGCTACAACCTCGACCTCTTCGCCATCGGCATCTCGCTCGTGGTCCTGTTCCAGCTCTCCCAGCGGGGGTTCATCAACACGACCGAGGACGAGGTCAAGCTCGATCCACTCGCCATCATCTTCCCGGCTCTGCTGCTGTTCACCGGGGCGCTCGTGCTGCTGCGATTGTTGCCGTGGGTGCTGCGGCTCGTCGGCTGGCTGATGACCAAGGCGAGGGGAATGTCCGCCGCGCTGCCCGGATGGCATCTGGGCCGCAACCCCGTGCCCTACGGGCGGCTGGCCTTGCTGGTGTGGCTCACCACCGGTCTCGGTGCCTTCGCCCTGACGTACGCCAACACGCTCGACGGCTCGTTCACCGACCGCGCCGCGTTCGTGTCCGGATCCGACGTCCGCATCGTCGCCGAGAACGCCGGCTGGCTGGCGCCGCCGCCGGACACGGACACGACGCCGGTCCTGCGCACTTCGGGAGCCCCGCGGCAGTCGTCGCGCCAGGCCGAGGTGCTGGCCATCCAGCCGGACGGCTTCATCGAGGTGGTCAACTGGCGCAGCGACTTCGGACCGGATCCGGAGGAGACCTTCGCTCCGCTGCGGGCCGAAGGGCCGCCGGACATGGGTGCCGAGGTTCCCGACGGGGGGACGGCGCTGCTGGTCGACGCCGTGGTGATTCCGGAAAGCCTCGCCGAGCAGGAGCGGCGCGGCGACAACCTGGATGACCAGAGCCTGCGGCTGATGCTGAAGGTCTTCGACGGTCTGGGTCGGGTGTGGACGATGCAAGCCGGTGAGGACATCGTCGACACGGAGTGGCGCACTGTTCGGGTCGACTTCGGTGAGGGCCTGAACACGACGTACCCATCGCCGCCGCAGCCGCCGTTCGCCGTCCATGCGATGTGGGTCGAGCGCACCGACCCCACCGGCGGTTCTCTGGTCAAGGGCGAGCAGGTCCTCGTCGCCGACTACCGCATCGAGACCGCCGCCGGAGAGCAGCCCTTTGCGGCGGCGATCGAGGAGCTGGTGACGACCAACGGGATGCGGCGCTTCCGCGACGCCGAGGCCCGCGCCGCCGCCGACGCCTACTTCGCCGAGCTGCCGCCGGGCGCCGACTTCCCGACGGCGGCCCAAGTGGAGGCCTCGCCGCTCTACCGCGAAGGCGTTGCCGAGCGCTGGCAGCTGCCCGACGCACGGACCCGGATCAACACCGCCGTGCCCTCGTTCCGCAGGATCCCCGACGACCTGCGGGTGCTGCTCGACAGTGAGGTGGCGGCGCGGGCCGGTCTGGTGCCCGGCGACACCTCCAGCTACAGCGTCGCCGGCCGGCTGTTCAACGGACAGATGGTCGGCTACATCGACCGGGTGCCGACCATGAGCAACCGGGCGCGGGAGGGCAACATGGTCGTCGACCTGGACGCCTTCACCGCCTGGGTCGACGGCGTCGCCACTTGGAGCTACAACACGCAACTCGGCCGGCTCGACGCCCCGGGGGAGATCTGGGTGCAGACCGATGACCCCGATGCCTCCGTCCGCAGGCTCCTCGCCCAATTCCCCGTCGGGGAGGAGCCCGATCAGACGTTCAGCGTGAAGGGCGCCACGTCGGAGTTCTCGTCCCGGCCCGTGCAGGTGGGGCTGGTCGCCATCTTGTTCGTCGGCGCCGCCACGTCGGTGGTGCTGGCACTCGCCGGGGTCACCGGCTACGTCCTGCTGGCCGTGGCCCGCCGCGCCCGTGAGATGGGCGTGCTGCGCGCCCTCGGTCTGCAACGCCGCGAGGTGGCGGCCACGTTCGCCGTCGAGCAGGTGGTCGTGCTCGGTCTCGGCGCCGTCATCGGCACCTTGGGCGGCATCGCCCTCATGTGGACGATGATTCCCTTCCTCCAGCTCGGGGAGGCGGCGCGGGTGGTCGAGCCGCCCATCCGGCTGACGGTGCCGTGGACGTCGCTGGTCGCCTACATCGCCTTGGTCGCGATGCTGCTCATCGTGTCGGTCGTGTGGTCGACGAGACGCGTCTCGGCGAGGCGAATGAGCGAGGTGTTGCGGGAGGTGGAACGATGACCGACGCCATCATCGACTGCCGCAACCTCATCAAGATCCACAAGCAGGGCAACCTCGAAGTCGTGGCGCTGCAGGGGCTGGACTTCCTCATGGAGGCGGGCGAGTTCATCTCCGTCGTCGGCAAGTCCGGTGCCGGCAAGTCGACGCTGCTGCGGATCCTCGCCGGTCTCGACGTCCCGTCGGCCGGGGCGGTCGAAGTGACCGGGACCGACCTCACCGACATCACCGAGAAGGGCCTGGTGCGGCACTACCGCCGCAACGTCGGTTTCCTCTGGCAGGACTTCACCCGGAACCTCCTGCCGTACTTGAAGGCGATCCAGAACGTCGAGCTGCCGATGCTGCTTGCCGGCGTCGGCGGACGGCGGCGGCGACGACGGGCGCTGGCGCTGCTCGATGCCGTCGGGCTTCGCAACCACGCCTACTCGAAGGTGCACACGATGTCCGGCGGAGAGCAGCAGCGGCTTGCCATGTGCGTCGCGCTGTCACTGGGACCGAAGCTGTTGCTCGCCGACGAGCCGACCGGCGAGCTGGATACGGAGACGTCGCTCAGCCTCTACGAGCTACTGCGCCGGCTCAACGTGGAGGGCGGGCTGTCGATCCTCGTCGTCACCCACGACGTCGCCCTCGCGCAGCGCACCGACCGCATCGTGCGCCTGGCGGACGGCAAGGTGGCCGGACCGGAGCACCACCGGGAATCCGCCTCGGTCACCGTTGGCCCCCACGGCGCCGTCGAGATCCCGCGCGACATGCTCATCGAAGCCGGCATCGGCGACCGCGCCCGGGCGCAGATCGTCGAGAACGGCATCCTGTTGCTACCGGAGGAGGACGGCGATGGCGCTTGAGCTGCGGTCCGTGACCAAGCGCTACCCGGGCGGCGCCGTCGGTGCCCGGGAGGTCAGCCTCGCCGTCGAGCCCGGCGAGTTCGTCGCCCTCTTCGGTCCCTCCGGCTCCGGCAAGACGTCGCTGCTGCACATGGCGGGCCTGTTGCTCGAACCCGACGACGGCGAGGTCGTGCTCGACGGCGACCGGGTCGACAAGCTGGGCGAAGGCGCCGCCGCCCGGGTGCGCCGCACCAGGCTCGGGTTCGTGTTCCAGTCGGCCTCGCTGCTGCCGCTGCTCTCCGCAGCGGAGAACGTCGACGTGTCGCTGCGTCTCCTCGGCGTGTCGGGCCGCAAGGCCCGGGAGCGGATCGATGCCGCCCTCGCCGCCGTCGACATGGGTGACCGATCGCGGCACCGCCCCGAGGAGCTGTCCGGTGGCGAGCAACAGCGTGTCGCCATCGCCCGTGCCCTCGTCCACGGCCCGTCCTACCTCTTCGCCGACGAGCCGACGGGCGAGCTGGACACCGCAACCGGGGCGGCGATCCTGGGGCTTCTGCAGCGTGTGACCCGCGACGGCACCGCGGTGATCATGGCTTCCCACGATCCTGCAGCGATCAACTTCGTCGACCGCGCCCTCTTCGTCGAGGACGGCACGCTCCACCAACCGACCCGGGAGGAGCTCGCGCTTTGGCTCAATGAAGGGGCCCGGATCGACACGTCGTCGTAGCCGCGGCGGGCTCAGCGCAGGGCCTGCGTCGTTTCGATCTCACGCAGCGCGGTGACGAGCACGACGAGGCTCGCCATGTAGAGGGCCAACCCGAGCCAGAACGGGTTGCGGCTCTCGCTCAGCAGGGCGAAGACGAAGCCCAGCAGCATGCCGATCTCGGCGAGGGCGGCGCTGATGAGGTATCCCGACAGCACCTGGGCCGGCGGCTGGGGCGACGAGGTCGTCCGGTTGCGCCACACGAGGACGGCGACGAGTCCCGCCAGCCCGAGCGCTCCGGCGAGGATCATCCCGAGCATGGCCAGATCGTCATCGGGCGTCCGCCATTTCGCGGACATGACCAGCACCACGACGGCGAACACGGCTGCCGCCGCAGCCAGGGCGGCGGTGATCAACCGAAGCACGCGCATCGTGGGCATCAGTCGTTCGCCGTCCGCCACTCGGGGTGGCGGGTCTGCGTCCAGCGCTTGATGCGGTCGATCACCAGGAATGGGACGGCGGCCGCGATGACGATCAGGATCCAGTCCACGGCGTGAATCGGCTGGACGTCGAAGAGCTTGTTCCCGACCGGCGTGTAGATGACCAGCGCCTGCAGTACCAACGAACCGAACACTCCCCACAGCAAGAGCCGGTTCGAGGTGAACCCGACCTCGAGGGCGGTCGTGCCCTGGGCCCGCACGTTGAAGATGTGGAGCAACTGGGTCACGACCAGCGTCGTGAACGCAACCGTGCGGACGTACTCCCATTCGTTGCCCTGGATCGTGTGTCCCCACACGTAGACGCCCATCACGCCGAGGGCCAGGATCGCACCCTGCCACAGCAGCCGGAGCTGGTGGGACACGCCGAGGATGTCCCGCTCTTTGTCCGGCGGGCGGCTCATCAGACCGGGTACCGCCGGGTCGACGCCGAGGCCGATGGCGGGCAGCCCGTCCGTCACGAGGTTGATCCAGAGGAGCTGGGTGGCGAGCAGCGGCTCGCCGAGCGAACCGAAGAAGAGGAAGCCCAACAGCATCACACCGACCTCGCTCAGGTTGGCGGAGAGCAGGAAGTAGACGACCTTCTTGAGGTTCGAGAAGATCGTCCGCCCTTCGTGGACGGCGCCGATGATGGTGGCGAAGTTGTCGTCGGCGAGGACGATCTCGGATGCCTCCTTGGCCACGTCGGTGCCGCTGCCCATAGCGACGCCGATGTCGGCGGCGCGCAGCGCCGGAGCGTCGTTGACGCCGTCGCCGGTCATGGCGACGATCGCACCCTGTGCCTGCCAGGCGCGGACGATCTTCACCTTGTCGGCCGGATCGACGCGGGCGTAGACCGCATAGTCGTGGACGGCGCCGGACAGCTCTTCCTCGCCGATGGCGCGCAGCTCATGGCCGGCGAGGACCGTGCGCTCGTCGAGCAACTCGAGGTTCTCGGCGATGGCTCGGGCGGTGACGACGTGGTCTCCGGTCACCATGACCACCTCGATGCCGGCGCTTTGGGCAGCCTCGACGGACGGCCGTGTCTCCGGACGCAGCTCGTCGCTCATGCCGACGATCGCCACCATTGTCAGGTCGGTCTCCAGCTCGGCCGGGTCGTCGGGCAGGGTGTCGACCATGCGGTAGGCCACGGCCAGCGTCCGCAGGCCGCGCGCGGCGAAATCCTCGGCGAGCCGCGTCGCATCGGTGCGGCGCTCGGGCGAGAACGGAACCTCGCCGTTGGCGTCGAGGAGGCGCGAGCTGAGGTCGGCGATCACCTCGGGCGCCCCCTTGACCGCAACGAAGAACCCGTGGGCTACAGGGTGGATCGTCGTCATCCGCTTGCGCGTCGAATCGAAGGCGACCTCGTCGACGCGGGGGTACTGCTCCCGCAGCGCAACGGCATCGACCAGCACCGGGTGCGCAGCGCGCAACAACGCTACTTCGGTGGGATCACCGACGTAGCCGTCCCGCGACAGGCGGGCATCGCTGCACCGCGCAGCGACCTGGGCGAAGCGCTCGATGCGATCACCGCCGGTGTTGACGGCGCGGTCGGGACTCACCTGGAACTCGGCGAAGGCGATCTGCTGCACCCGCATCTCGTTTCGGGTCAGCGTGCCCGTCTTGTCGGAGCAGATGACCGACGCCGAGCCGAGGGTCTCCACGGCCTGGAGCCGGCGCACGATGGCATTGTTGCGCGCCATCTTGGTGACACCGCGCGACAGCGTCACCGTCACGACCGCGGGCAGACCTTCGGGGATGGCGGCGACGGCCAGAGCCACCGCGCTGAGGAACATCGTCTCCGGCTCGATCTCGCGGATGAGGCCGAGCCCGAAGATCAGCAACGCGATGAGCACGGTCAGCACCGCGATCCGTTTGCCGACCCGGGTCAGCTCCTTGGTCAGGGGAGTCGGCGGCTCCTCGACGTTGAGCATCTCGGCGATCTTGCCGACTTCGGTGGCGAGCCCGGTAGCGACGACCACGGCTCGTCCCCGGCCCGCGGCGACCGAGGTCCCCGCGAAGACCATCGAACGCCGGTCGGCCACGCCGGCGGTCTGCGGGGCGGGCGCCGGGCTCTTGTTCACCGGGAGCGATTCCCCGGTGAGCGCGGACTCGTCGGCCTGGAGGTGGGCGATCTCGACCAATCGGGCGTCGGCGGCGATGCGGTCGCCGGCTTCGAGGACGATCAGGTCGCCGGGGACCAGTTCCTCGGCGGGGACGTGGACCTCGTCTCCCTCTCGGATCACCAGCGCCTCGGGGGCGGCCATCGCCTGGAGCGCGGCGAGGGCGGACTCGGCGCGCGCTTCTTGCACGAAACCGATCAACGCGTTGAGGATGACGATGGCGAGGATCACCCCGGCGTCGATCCACTCCTGGAGAAGGAGGCCGCTGATCGCCGCGGCGACGATCAGCAACCACACCAAAACGTCGCTGAATTGACCGAGGAGCAGACTGAGCCGGGAGGGTCCGCCCTCGGTCTCAAGAACGTTGCGCCCGTAGCGGGCGAGGCGGTCGCGTGCGTCGGCGGCGCGGAGGCCGGCGATGCCGTCCGTCTCGAGGGCGGCGACGGTCTCCTCGGTCGTGATCGCGTGCCAGGCCGGCGGTGTCGTCATCGGCGCGTCCGCCCGATGATCAGTGTTCGCCGGCGACGCAAAACTCGTTGCCCTCGGGGTCGGCGAGCACCGTCCAGTGGAAGCCCTGGATCTCGTGATCCTCGACCCTGCTGCCGCCGAGGTCGAGGACCCGGGCAATGGTGGCGTCGCGGTCCTCCGCCGCGAAGTCGAGGTGCACCCGGTTGCGTCCCGGGGTCGGGTCGGGCACCTGCTGGAACGCCATCGCCGGGGCCCCCTCCGCCGGGGGTTCGAGCCAGACGAAGCCGGGGAATCGCCGCGCCTCCGTAGTGTCGAGCAGCGCCGACCAGAAGTCCACGAGCAGGTCGACGTCCGTACAGTTGAACACGATGCTGCCGAGCGTGGGTGGTGCCGTCATTGTTGCCGACCTCCGAAGTCCTTGTGCATGCGGCTGGGCGTCGGTCCCGACTGGCCTTGATACTTCGAGCCCGCTCCGGGTGAACCGTACGGATGCTCGGCCGGGGTGCTGAGCTGGTAGAAGGACACCTGGCCGATCTTCATGCCGGGATAGATGGCGATGGGCAGGTTGGCGACGTTCGAGAGCTCGAGCGTCACCTGGCCTGTGAAGCCGGGATCGATGAAGCCGGCGGTCGAGTGGATGAGCAGCCCCAACCTGCCGAGGCTCGACTTGCCTTCGAGCCTGGCGACGATGTCGTCGGCCAGTCCCACGACCTCGAGGGTCGAACCGAGGACGAACTCGCCGGGGTGGAGGATGAAGGGCTCGCCGGGGCTCGCCTCGACCGCCGTCGTCAGGTCCTCCTGGGGGGCCTTGGGGTCGATGTGCGGGTAGCGGTGGTTCTCGAACACCCGAAACGTCGCCGCACACCGCAGATCGACGCTCGATGGCTGGACCATGGCCTCGTCGTAGGGGTCGATGATGATGCGCCCCGCGGCAACCGACTCCTTGATGGTCCGATCAGAGAAGATCATCACCGCGATGGTAGCGGTGCCGCACCACCCCCCGACGGCCGGTGGCCTCGAAACGGGCGGTGTCGCGGTCGCGGTCTACGGGGTGACGGGGCCCGCCGCCCGCGACCGTCTCCGCCTCCTGCCGACGGGTGTCCAGACGGTGACCGCTACCGAGTCGGCCGGCGCACTTCACCATGCCCTCGACCTGATCCGCGGCGCCCCGTTCGACACGGTCGATTGGCCGTGGGTCGTCACCGACGGGTTCGTCATCGGCGCGAGACAACGCCTCCACCGCCGCCGACAATCCACCAGCGCCACCTGGAAGACCGACGCCACCGCATCGCCAGAGCAGGCTGAAGTTGGGAAGCGAACCCGGACCCGGGTAACGGAAAAGGTGCCGCCCAGCAGGGTGCGGAGAAATGGTTTGGCGCACTCGTGCCGGCAGCAAACTGCGTTCACAACGGGCTATCAACGTTGCCTCACGAGTGCCGTTGGCGCTTTTCCGCACCCGGCTAGTGCCGGTTGTCGAGGGCGCTCCAGATTCGGGCCGGCGTCAGCGGCATGTCGAGGTGGCGCACGCCGAGGTGGGCGAGCGCGTCGATCACCGCGTTGTGAATCGCCGGTGTCGAGCCGATCGTCGCCGCCTCCCCGATACCCTTCGCGCCAAGCGGGTTGTACGGCGTCGGCGTCTCGACCACGCCGCGCTCCACGAGGGGCAGCGACTCCGCCGTCGGGATCAGATACGAGGTCAGATTGCCGCTGAGCGGGTTGCCGTCCTCGTCGTAGCGGACGTGCTCCCACAACGCCTGGCCCGCCCCCTGGGCGAACCCGCCGTGCACCTGCCCGGCGACGAGCAGCGGGTTGAGCACGGTGCCGCAATCGTCGACGGCGATGTGGCGCAGGATCGTGACGTCGCCCGTGACCGTGTCCACCTCGACCACGGAGATGTGTGTGCCGAAGGGGAACGTCGGGTGGCCCTGCTCGAAGACCAGCGCCGCGGCGAGCCCCGGCTCCTCCTCCGAGAGGCCCTCCGGGTCGGCGGCGATGGCTGCGACCTCGCCCCATGTCATGCCACTGTCCGGCACACCGGCGACGCCGATGCGCCCGTCCTCGCCGACGACGATGTCCTCGAGCGCCGCCTCGAGCTCGTCGGCCACGATGCGCCGCGCCTTGGCCACGACCTCCTCGGTGGCGCGGTACACCGCCGAACCTCCGAGCTGCAGCGAGCGCGACCCGCCGGTACCCGCCCCGCGCTCGACGCGGTCGGTGTCCCCCTGGACGAACGAGATGTTCTCGATCGAGATGTTGGTGAGGCTCGAGACGAGTTGGGCGAACGCCGTCTCGTGACCCTGCCCGTGGTTGGAGGTGCCGACACGAATCGTGGCGCCGCCGGACTCGTCGACCTCGACCTCCGCCCACTCCTGCGGGTTGCCTTCGGGGGCGGTGATCTCGACGTAGCACGACACCCCGATGCCGAGCTGCACGGAGTCGCCGGCGTCCCGCCGCCGCGCCTGCTCCGCCCGTAGATCGTCGTAGCCGGCCATCGCCAGCGCCTCGTCGAGGGCGCGCACGTAGTCGCCGGAGTCGTACTCGGTGCCGGTCGGCGTCGTGTAGGGGAACTGCTCGGGGCGCAGCAGGTTGCGCCGCCGCACCTCCACCGGGTCCATCCCCAGCTCGGCGGCGACGGCATCCATGGTCCGCTCGAGATAGTGCGTCGCCTCGGGCCGGCC
>JBFFFX010000055.1:0-11001 GCA_041557775.1 Acidimicrobiia bacterium
AGGTCGTCGCGGCGGTGCTCACGGGCATCGGCGCTCTCGTCGGCGTGGGACTCGTCGTTGCCCTGGTCACCCGTTCCTTCGACGAGTACCGCGAAACGCTCGCTGGGGCGCGGCCGGACGAAGCGGACGAAGCGGCCGGCGGCGAGGCCCCTTGACGCCGCCCGAGCGCTCATTGGGGACCACCGTCGCCACGCTGGGCCTCGCCGTCTCGGGCCCGATCACCCTCTTCAGCGGGCTCATCACCTTCGCCACCATTCCGCGGGGCATCCCGGGAGCCGTCGCGGCGATCTTCGTGGTGTCGCTCGCGGCGACGGTGCTCTCGCTGGCGCTGTATCTCGTCGGCCGCCTGCGCGACGATCTCCGCTGAGCCTTCCGTCGGGCGTCTCAGCCCCTTCCGAAGATCAACGCCACGTTGTGACCGCCGAATCCGAAGGAGTTCGTCATCGCCAGATCGACGGACACCTCTCTCGACTCGTTGGGCACGTAGTCGAGATCGCACTCGGGGTCCGGCGTCGTGTAGTTGATCGTGGGCGGAACCACACCGTCTCTGATGGCGAGGATGCAGACCAGTGACTCCAGTGCTCCTGCACCACCGAGGAGGTGTCCCGTCATCGACTTGGTGGATGAGATCGGCACTTGGTAGGCGGCGTCGCCGAACACCGTCTTGATCGCCAGAGTCTCCGTGACGTCGTTCGCCGGCGTCGAAGTGCCGTGCGCATTGATGTAGTCGATGTCGCTCGGGGCGAGCTGTGCGTTGTCGAGCGCATGCTGCATCGCCTTCGCCGCTCCGCCGCCCCCGGGGCGGGGAAGCGTGATGTGGTAGCCGTCGGCCGACATGCCGTAGCCGAGCACCTCAGCGTAGATGTGTGCCCCCCGCGCCACCGCATGGTCGTAGTCCTCGAGGATGAGACTCGTCGCCCCTTCACCCATCACGAACCCGTCGCGGTCGGCGTCGAACGGGCGGCTGGCGCCCTGCGGATCGTCGTTGCGCGTGCTGATGGCCTTCGCCGAGCCAAACCCGGCCAGGGCGAACTCACAGATGCCGGCCTCCGTGCCACCGGCGACCATGACGTCGGCGTCGCCGCGCCGGATGATCTCTGCCGCATCGCCGATTGCGTTCGCCGATGCCGCGCACGCCGTCACCGTGCAGTTGTTGGGCCCGTACAGGTGGAAGTCGATGGAGACGATCCCCGCCGCCATGTTGGAGATGATCTTCGTGATCGCCAGCGGTGACACCCGGCCCGGACCGCGCTCACGCAGCACGCCGATCTCATCTTGGGTGGTGATGAGGCCACCGATGCCGCAGCCGAGGACGACCCCTGCGCGGTGCGCCTCGGGCGAATCCTCCTCATACGAGAGGCCGGCGTCGGCAAGCGCCTGCTCGGTGGACGCCCAGAAGAACTGGGCGCTGCGGTCCATGCGGCGCCACGCCTTCCGGGGCATGTAGTCGTCCGGGTCGAAGCGGGTGAGCTCACCAGCGATCTTCGTCGTGAAATCGGAGGTGTCGAACGCGGTGATCAGGCCGACGCCGGAGACGCCGTCGCGGGCGTTGCTCCAGAACTCGTCGACGCCGAGACCGAGCGGATTGACCGTCCCGAGCCCGGTCACGACGACGCGCCGTCGAGACACAACGTCTCCTTTCGAATCGCAGAGTTCGTGCTCGGCCTCAGGCGCTCACCTTGCTGGCGACGATTTCGACGGCTTCACCGACGGTCGTGATCCTCTCGGCCTCGTCGTCGGGGATCTTCACGTCGAAGTTGTCCTCGAGTGCCATCAACAGCTCGACGACGCCGAGCGAGTCGACTTCGAGATCCTCTTCGAACTTGGCGTCCATCGTGATGTTCTCGCGCTCCAGGCCGAGCTCGTCGACGAGGAGATCTACGAGCTTCGACTCGATATCGGAACGATCCATGGGTGGCGCCTCCTTGGCGTGTTGGGGCGAGTCAGAGGGACATTCCACCGTCGACGACGATGGTCTGACCCGTGATGTACGACGCTTCGTCGGAGGCAAGATAGCCGACCGCCGAAGCGATCTCCTCGGGCCGCCCGAGGCGACCGAGGGCGATTCTCTCCTGGATGGTGTCGGCGGCATCGGGGCCCAGCTCAGCGGTGAGCTCCGTCGTGATGAACCCCGGCGCGACGACGTTGACCGTGATGTTGCGCGACCCGACCTCTTTCGCGAGCGACTTGGCGAACCCGATCACGCCGGCCTTGGTTGCGGCGTAGTTGGTCTGACCCGGATTTCCGTAGATGCCCGAGACCGACCCAACGGAGATGATCCGCCCCCACCGGTTCCGCAACATGCCGCGCAACGCTGCCTTCGAGCAGAGGAAGTTCGAGGTGAGGTTGGTGGCGATCACCTCGGCCCATGCTTCGGGTTTCATGCGCAGGAGCAGGTCGTCGCGAGTGATCCCGGCGTTGTTCACGAGAACGTCGACCGGACCGAGGCGATCGGCCACCTCGGCGAAGACGGCCTCGACGTCGGCAGCCACTCCAACGTCGCCGCAGACGGCGATCGCACGTCCGCCGTCAGACTCGATCGCCGCCACGACATCGGCGGCGGCTGCTGCGTTGTGGGCGTAGTTCACCGCGACGTCGTGGCCTGCCGCGGCCAGGCAAATCGCGATGGCCCGACCGATGCCGCGGGACCCGCCGGTGACGAGAGCGACGCGGCTCACGTGGTGCCCCGCCTCCGGTTGCGTTCGGCTTGGCGAGCGAGCAGCAACTCGAGGCCGGAGAGCTCGGTCGGCGGAAGCTCGACGTCGCTCGTCCCCAGCGGCGTCACCCGAGGTCCCACGCGCAGGCAGGCGGCGCCCCAGGTCAGGCCCCCGCCGAAGGCCACGAACACCACGTGGTCCCCGGGCTGCAGACGGCCCATCTCGAATGCCTCGGTGAGCGCGATCGGGATGCTGGCGGCCGAGGTGTTGCCGTAGGACGCGATGTTGACGAACACCTTCTCTGACGGAAGGTCCATGCGGCGGGCCGTCGCATCGATGATGCGGGTGTTGGCCTGGTGCGGAATCAGCAGATCGACGTCGTCGAGTTCCAAACCGGCATCGGCAACGGCCTTCGCGGCCGACTCGCCCATCTGCACGACGGCGTTGCGGAAGACCTCGCGGCCATCCATCACGAGGTGGAATTGCTCGGCGAGATCCTCGACGCGCTCGGTGCCGAAGCCGGTGACGGTCAGCGCGTTGGCGAGACCGCCGTCGGTGCCGAGGTTGAGCGCGAGCACGCCCTCGTCACCCTCAGCAGGCTCGAGTACCACGGCACCTGCGCCGTCGCCGAACAGCACGCCGGTCGAACGATCGTCCATGTCGAGGAGCATCGACAGCTTCTCGGCCCCGATGAGCAACACCTTCGACGCGGCACCGGTGGCGATCATGCCGTTGGCAACGCTGAGACCGTAGACGAACCCGCTGCAGGCGGCGTTCACATCCAGGCACGCGGCGTTCATCGTGCCGAGCTTGGTCTGCACGAAGCTGGCCGCCGACGGGATGATCCGGTCCGGCGTGCATGTTGCGACGAGCAAGAGATCGATGTCGTCCGGTTCGAGACCGGCCGCAGCGATGGCACGGGCGCCGGCGACGACGGCCATGTCCGACGTCTCCGTGTGCGTGATCCGGCGTTCCTTGATGCCGGTGCGGGTGGTGATCCACTCGTCGGTCGTTTCCATCACGCCTTCGAGGTCGTGGTTGGTCAGCACGCCGGGCGGCACACAACTGCCCCAGCCCGTGATGGTGGCGCGAAGCACGGCTCTCCCTTCCTGCCTTCCGATCGTCATTGTACGGCTTCCGCGACTTCGGCAATGTCCGCCAGCGACGAGACCGCAAATACGGTCGCGCCGGCCACGGTCCGCTTTGCGAGCCCCGCCGTCACATCCCCCGGTCCGATGTGGACGAACGTGTCGATTCCCGACTCCGCCATTCCCGCGAGGGTCTCGGCGAAGCGGACGGGGCTCGTGAGCTGTCGGCGCAGCGCATCGGCGATGTCGGCGGCGGGCTCGGCGTCGGCGTTTGCCCAGACGGGAAATGCCGGCGACGCGAACTGCGCGGCGGCCAACGCAAGACCGAGATCGTCGGCGGCCGATTCCATCACCGGCGAGTGGAACGCTCCGCCGACCTTGAGCGGGATCGCCCGCCGGATGCCGTGGTCGCGCGCGTGCTCGGCGGCCCACGCGATGTCGTCGGCCCCGCCGGCGACGACCACCTGGCCGGGGGCGTTGAGATTGGCGACCCACAGCGCACCGCCTTCCGCCCGGCGCGTCGCCGCCAAGGCTTCGGCGGCATCGGCGTCGCCGCCCAGCAGTGCCGCCATCCCCGAGTCGGTCGCGGCCGCTGCCTGAGCCATCGCCGCTCCCCGGGCGGCGACGAGCCGCAGCCCGTCGGCGTAGCCGATGGCACCCGCGGCAGCCAGCGCCGTGTACTCCCCCAGGGAGTGACCGGCGGCCGCAGCCGGCGCCGGCGCGGCGTCGCGAAAGGCCTCCCACAAGCCATAGCCGACGGCGTAGAGGGCAGGCTGTGCCCGGTCGGTGCGGGTCAGCTCCTCTTCCGGGCCATTCGCGCAGAGGTCGCGCAGCGACCAGCCGAGCACGTCATCGGCGACGTCGACCAGCAGATCGGTGCGAGCAGCGAACACATCGGCGCCCATGCCGACGGCTTGGCTCCCCTGCCCGGGAAAGAGAACGGCATAGGGCATATGGGGTTGAGACTCGGCGCAAAGCCGTGGGGTTACCACCGGCCTCGCCCCGCGGTCTCCACCGACGGGACACGGGCCGAACGCGTTCCTCCGACGCTAGAGCCGGCCCAGCGCCCGACGGATGCCCCGCACGGCCTGTTGCGTCCGGTGCTCGTTCTCGACGAGGGCAAAGCGCACGAACCCCTCGCCGGACGGTCCGAACCCGATCCCGGGACTCACCGCCACCTTGGCCTCGCGCAGGAGGTGGATCGTGAAGTCGAGGGAACCCATCTCGTCGTACGGACCCGGGATCTCCGCCCACACGAACATCGTGCCTTCGGGTTTCGGGACCTTCCAGCCGGCCCGCTCGAGACCGTCCACGAGCGTGTCCCTCCGACGCTTGTAGATGGCGTTGACCTCCTCGATGTAGTCGTCCCCCTCGTTGAGGGCGATGATCGAGGCGATCTGGATCGGCTGAAACGTGCCGTAGTCCAGATACGACTTGAGCTGGGCGAGGGCGTCGACCATGTCGGGGTTGCCGACGACGAACCCGACCCGCCACCCGGCCATCGAGTGACTCTTCGACAGCGTGTACAGCTCGACCCCGACCTCCTTGGCGCCGGGCACCTGCAGCAACGACGGCGGGCGATAGTCGTCAAAAGCGATGTCCGCGTAGGCGAAGTCGTGCACCAGCATCACCCCGTGGTCGTGAGCGAAGTCGACCAGCTTCTCGAAGAAGCCGAGCCCGACGCACTTCGTCGTCGGGTTGTGGGGGAACGACGTCACGATGACCCGCGGCCGCGGCCAGGAGTCGAGGAAGGCCTCCTCGAGGTGGTCGAAGTAGTCCGTTTCGAGATGGATCGGCACTCGACGCACCTCGGCACCCGCCAACGCGGGTGCGTAGATGTGGATCGGATAGGAGGGCTCGGGGACCAGCGCGACGTCGCCGGGCTGGACCAGGGTCCACATCAGGTGGGACAGCCCCTCCTTGGCCCCGATGGTGTTGATGATCTCACGATCGGGGTCCAGCGTGACCCCGAAGCGGCGCGCATAGCGATCGGCAACGGCCTTCCGGAGGTTCGGCAGTCCTCGGGACGACGAATAGCGATGGTTGCGACCCGCCCGAGCGGCTTCGACGAGCTTCTCCACGACGAAGTCGGCGCTCGGGATGTCGGGATTGCCGAAGCCCAGATCAACGATGTCCTCACCGGCGCGCCGGGCTTCGAGCTTCAGCTGGTTGACCCGAGCGAAGACATACGGCGGCAGGTTGTTGATCCTTCGGAACTCCATACACGCGAGCGTAGTGAGGACTCAGTATTGGCAATCCGCCGGACCCCTCGCCTGCGGCGGCTTTGTGGCTCAGGACCAGCGCGACGGGTGGCGTACCTCGACGCCGGCGAGGATGGACACCGCCCTGACGTTGAGCACGGGCCCGTCGGACGGAACGCCCGCCTTGCGCGTCGTGTCGTCCCAGCCGCCGAGCAGCGGCACACCCCCGATCCGGACCTCCCACCCGACCGGCACCAGGATCTCACAACCACCGAGAAGCACCGTGACCGACAGCTTGGCATCGGAAGCCAGCGCCGTCTCGGACAGATCGAGCACGATATTGCCGAGGATCGCCGTCAGCTCGCCCCCTTCGAAGGCCTGAGAGCGCGATTTGAGGGTGCGGCTGCCGAGCGCGACGAAACCGTGGGCGGTGTTGCCGCGAACCTCGGGTGTGCGCTCGAGCCGCGGGATCATGATCCCGACACCGGCCAGGATGATCGCAACGGGCCACAGATACGACCAGATCGATCCCTCGATGAGGTCGGTGGTGAAGCCGAGCAGGAGCAAACCCAGGATGATCAGCACGGCCGACCCGAGCTTGGCGCTGTGATCGATGCCGTACTGGGCGACACCGAGCGCGACCAGGACGACCGGCCACCACGATCCGACGATGCCGCCCGCGTCGACGTCTCCCATCGCGGACGCGAGGTAGAGCCCACCGACGACGACCAAGCCGAGACCGATGACGAGCCTGCCGCTTCTCATGGCGCCCCCGCCATCCAGCTTCGAAGCTGCTTCGGCACCATCTCGGCTCCCCATGCAACGAGCGACCGGAGCAGGTCGAGGGTGTCCTCGTTGCCATCCCAGTACTCGTCGTGCACCTCGGCGGGCACGCCCTCCAGCAGGTGGTGAATCGCAAACGCGGCGAAGATGACGTCGTCGACCTGACCGGCGACGGGCACGAAGTCCGGTATCAGGTCGATCGGCATCGCGAGATACGCGGCCGCGGCACCGGCGATCAGCTTGCGGCGGCGAGGAACACGCGGATCACGCAGGAGTCTGTAGAGCAGGCGTGCGAAGTACGGCAGGGTCAGCAATGCCTGCTTGATCACCTCACCCGGGCTCAAGGGTGGTGGCGGGACCCGATGGTCGATCCGATGCGTCTCGCCCAGCTCGAACCCCGGCTCCACCGCATCAGCCATGCTCACACCACCCCGTCGAGAACCAGCCTGCCGGCGGCGTAGTCCTGCGCCATCATCGCGGCCCCGGCGGCCCCGGCTGCCGGTCCCAGCTCCGCCACGACGATGGGGGGCAGCCCGCGGTGGCTTCCTCCATGGAGTGCGTCGGCGGCCACGCGCCGGGCCGGGCCCAGGAGGGCCTCGCCGACGGATCCGAGCCCGCCGCCCACGACGATGATCTCGGGGTCGAGAACGGCAATCAGGTTGCAGAGACCGCGCCCGAGATCGGCACCGACCTGAGCGACGAGTCCGCGGGCGGTCTCGTCACCCTCGTCTGCGGCCCGGGTCACCTCCTCACCGGTGAACCGAGCGTCCCCCAGACGGTGCGCCAGCGCTCCGCCTGGGTTCTGGAAGATGAACTCTCTCGCCAGCCGTACGAGCGCAGGGCCCGAGGCCACCGTCTCCCAACAGCCCCGCTTGCCGCACGCACAGCGGTGCCCGTTGCGCTCGAACATCATGTGGCCCCATTCGCCCGCGAACGAGCGCCCACGGTGGAGCCGCCCGTCGATGATCGCGGCGCCACCGATCCCGGTGCCCAGCGTGACGAGCAGCATGTTGTCGTAGCCGCGTCCTGCTCCCGCTGCGTGCTCGGCCCATGCCGCCCCGTTGGCGTCGTTGTCCACGAGGGCAGGCAGTTCGAAGGCCGCCTCGAGCTCCGCCCGCAACGGTACGGCCGTCCCGGCGACGTGCGGACCCCAGACGAAGATGCCTTCCGGCCATTGCACCAGGCCGGCGACCCCAACGCCGATCGCCTCGACGTCGGCCGTCATGACCTCCGCGACGGCGTCGATCACGGCGGCGGCGAGCTGGTCGGCGACACCCGGATTCGAGCTGCGGCGCTCTTCGACGATCTCGCCGTCTTCGAGGCGAATGGCCAGCAGCTTCGTGCCGCCGAGGTCGATTCCAACGGTCGTACCGATGCGGTGCTCCTTGTCTCCAGGCGAGAGCGTATCAGTCGGTGCCGAACGTCACCCGCAACTCCCCGTCGATCAGCTGGGCACGGCGCACCTCGCGCCGCTTCAGCGAATCGGGCAGGACCAGCGACCGCCGGTACGGGCCGACCGTCACGAAAAGCTCGTCGGCATGGCGCAGCACGTCGACGTCGACGGTCTCTGCAAACGGCACCGCCAACACGAGCACGACTTGATCGTCGTCGTCTTCCACCCGGAACGGGACGCCGCCCGAGAAATGCGCCGTCGGGTCGTCGTCCCCGTACAGCTCCTCTCCGACGAGGCGCAGCTTGTCGAGACCGACCATCTCCTCGTCGAAGAGGCGCAGCCGGCGGATCGCGACGTCTGCGAATCCCTCCTCCACCGCCCCGAGATGTGCCTCCTGGATCTCGTGCCAGCGCTTGAAATACGGATCGGTGACCGACTCGGGAAGCACACGGTTGACGACGGCGACATCGACGGCGTAGCCGAACAAGCCGAGGTACGTGTAGGTCCGCCGCGCTTCCGAGATGACCATCTTCTCGGGGTTCATCACCAGCCGGGCACTGGTGATCTCCGGATCGCCGAGGATGTCGCGAATGCCGTCGAGGCGATCGTAGAAGTTCGCCATCGCCTCGAACACCCGATCGTCGCCGATCAGCGGCATCTGCGTCACCCGGTTCACGACGGGCCGCACCACCTTTGCCACGCGGCGTCCCACCGGGAAGATCTTCTCCATGTACCACGAGAGCACCTCGGGAAGAGAGAGCAGCCGAAGGGTCTCGGCCGTCGGGGCGCAGTCGACGACGATGGCGTCGTACGCATCGGACCGGGCATGGTCGCGGACGGTAGCGAGGGCGAAGATCTCGTCCATGCCGGGGAAGACGGTGAGCTCCTCCGCCTCGACCCCCTTGAGACCAGACCAGTCGAACAGGTCGGTCAGGTGGTCACGAACGACACCCCAGGATTCCTCGAGCCGCTGCTGTGAGTCGATCTGCTGGGCGGAGAGATTGGGCGTGACCTCGGTCGGGGCATCCCCGAACGTGAGCCCGAACGCATCCGCCAGCGAATGCGCGGGATCGGTCGACGTGACGAGTGTCCGGTAGCCCATGTCCGCGGCCCGCAACGCCGTGGCGGCGGCGACTGTCGTCTTGCCCACGCCACCTTTGCCGGTGACGAGGAGGACCCTCATGCTTCGCTCTCGGCGCGTTTCTTGAGGCCGCGCAAGGCACTGGAGACGATCTGCTTCTCCGCCTGCCGGCGCAGGAAGCCGGGCACCTTGAAGGCCGTCTCGACCTTGAGGGCGTAGAGCACCTCCGTGCCGCCGTCGGCGAGCTCATTGAACTCGTAGCTCCCGTCCATCGACTTGATGTCGTCGCCCGGCTCCGCGGTCCACGAGAACCCGTTGTCCATCTCGTAGTGATACCGGAGGGTGTAGGAGATCTCTTTGATCATGGCGTCGGCCACGAAGGACACCCGGAGCGGTCGGCCGTGCTCGTCCTCGTCGTGGATGTCGACCTCCTTGACGCCGGTCGCCCAGTCCGGATACGCCTCGAGGTCCAGTGCGACCTCGTACACCAGTTGAGGAGGTGCCGACACCTCGATGCTCTGCACCGTGCCTTCCATCGTCATTCTCCGCCAACTCCTCGTTGCTTGGCGCTGTCCTTGACCTGTCCGCAGCGTAGTGCCGGTCTGCGACCGGGTGTGCACCACTACGCCACCTGCGATCAGTGCCGAAGCGCCCGGCCCGTCGCCCGGAAATACCCGACGTTGCGGCACTCCGTCCTGCCCACACGCCACGACACCGCCTGCGGCTGGTGAACGTCGCCGAAGTAATGAAAGGCCGGTTGGTGCTCGTACAGGTAGTCGAGGATCGCGCCGAAGGCCTTCTGCCGGCCGCCGATGACGTCGCCGGCGAGGGCGGGAACCAGCGGAGGCACGTGGGTGCAGAGCATGTCGACGGGACCGAGAGAGCCGAGCTTCTCGGCCATCTGGGCTTCGGAGACTTCACCGGGCGTGCCGAGGGCCGCCATGCCGCCGCCGGCGATCCCGATGCGGAGGCCTTCCAGCTCGATGACGCCCGCATCGACGAACCGCGCCGACGACGGGAGCATCTCCGCGAGCAGGTCGGGGCGATCCACATTGCCGTAGGTGACGTAGGCCTCGGCGCCGTCGAGGGCGGCGCAGACCTCGGTGTAGGCAGCCGTGATGTGCTCATCGAAGGCGCGGCGCAGCTCGCTCTCCCGCCCGGACATGCGCGCTCGCCACAGCGACGACGCACCGGCGAAGTCGCCGGCCGTGCGCAAACGCACGAGGTCGACGACGAGGTCCTTGCCGGTCACGTCGGCCAGGATGCCGGTGTGGTCGCGGTAGTCGATGAAGTTGATGAGATCCCCGAGAACGAGCAGCGGTTCGCCGCATTCGGCGACCCTGCGTAGAGCCTCGGCGGCGCCGTGAACGTCGGCGACGAGGAGCATCAGCGCTCCGGCTGATCGGTGCCGATGAGGCGGGTCGATGCGACCAAGAACGCAGCGCCGCCGATCGCGGCCACCACCGTCGGAACGACCGGCCAGCCCGCGTACGAGGACGACATCCCGCCCAGGCCGAAACCGAGAAGGGCGTTGGCCACATCCCGGCCCCGGGACCCGAACCGAACGGCCGGATCTCGGACGCGCGAATCGGGATTCGCCGCGAGCGTGCCCGCAACGAGCCATCCACCGACGGCGAAGACCCCGGCGAACAACACAACGGAATAGAGCACGACCACGGCGGATCAGCGTAGAGCCAGATCGATCTCTGCGCGAACGTCGCCGTTGGTCTCGGCTTCTCGGGCGGCGGAGAGGATGACCCCCGCCTCGTCGCCGCCGATCCTCCCCAGGGCCCACGCC
>JBFFFX010000056.1:0-10732 GCA_041557775.1 Acidimicrobiia bacterium
CCTATTGCATTGTTTTACGATGTACAACCGTGTTTATCGTTTGTCTATACGGCACTCCCTGACGTAGGATGCCGACGAGACAGAGGACGGACGGTCCCCATGCACGAACCAACACCCCGCGACGCGCCACCCCTCGAGCTACTCAACGTCTGCCTCGACACGCCGGGGCCCGAACTCGTACCCCAGGAGCCGGCGCCAACATCGGCACGGTGGCGCTGGGCCGTTGCCGCCTTCCTCGTTGCGGGGCTCCTCGTCGGCTTCCTCAGCCTGGCACGCGAGCCGCAACCTCTCGACCCTCGACTATCTCCCGCCGCCGTGCCGCCGGTGGGACTCTCCGGCTTCGCCGAGCTGTACGTGTCGACCTACCTCACGGCGTCCGGACCGGAGCGCGCATCGTCGATCGCCGCGTTCTACCGGGCCGCACCCGCCATGGCCGCGCCCGGCGATGTCGATCGATTCGTCACGCGAGCGGTCGTCCTGGACGCCACCCGGACCGGGGGCGCAACGTGGGCCGTACGCGTCGCCGCCGACGTTCTCGTGTACGACCAGGGGGGCTACGTCTCCGACGGGCGCCACCACTACGTGGTCGGCGTTCTCGCCGCCGGAGATGGCTTCGCCGCCACCAGCCTGCCTGCTCGCATCGCCGACCCGCCTGCCGCACCCATCCCGGCCGGCCCGACCTGGGAGTCCGTCGACGATCCCGGCACCCTCGCCCTTGCGGTCGGCTTCCTGCGCGCCTACCTCCTCGGTGAAGGCGACCTCCGGGCGTACGCGCCGGCCGCCGAGCTCTCCGCCGCTACTCCACCTCCATTCGTTGATCTCAGCGTCGTCGAGATCGAGCGGATACCGCTCGCGCCAGGCACGGATCACGTCCGTGTGCTCGCCACCGTGACTCCGGCGCGCGGCAGCGCACTGCGAACGGAGTACCACCTCGTCGTAACCGACGAAGACGGCACGCGGCGCGTGCGGGCCCTCGTCGCCGGTCCACCGCCCGCATCGCAACGCGAGGGCTCCGGCGACTCGTAGCGCAGCCGCCGTCCAACGCTGCGAGCACGCCTAGCCTGCATTTGCCCCACCGCGGAGCTGCAATGCCACCCATCATCGAGGCGACCGGCCTCACGCACTCGTTCGGCAACGTTCGCGCGCTTCGCGGCGTCGACCTGACCGTCGAAGCCGGCACGGTCTACGGCCTCCTCGGCCCGAACGGCGCCGGAAAGACCACCACGGTCCGCATCCTCACGACGCTGCTCACCCCAACCGGCGGTAACGCCACGGTGGCGGGACACGACGTGCTGCGCGATGCGGACGCCCTGCGCAGCGCGATCGGGCTCGCCGGCCAGTACGCCGCCGTCGACGAGATCCTCACCGGCCTCGAGAACCTCGAGATGGTCGGCCGCCTGTACGGGCTCACGAGGGAGGAGGCGCGCACCCGGGCCGAAGAGATCCTGGAGCTCTTCGACCTCAGCGAGGCGGGCGGACGCCAGGTTCGGACCTACTCGGGGGGAATGCGGCGCCGGCTGGACCTCGGCGCCAGCCTCGTCGGCCGGCCGCAGGTGCTGTTCCTCGACGAGCCGACGACCGGGCTGGATCCGCGCAGCCGTCGCGACCTCTGGGAGTTCATCGAGCGCCTCGTCGGCGAAGGGGCCACGCTCCTCCTGACAACGCAGTATCTCGAAGAAGCCGATCGCCTCGCGGACCGGATCGGCGTCATCGACCACGGCCGGTTGATCGCCGAGGGGACATCGGAGGACCTGAAGACCCGCATCGGAGGCGACGTCATCGAGTTCCAGGTCGCCGATCCGGCGCGGCTGGAAGAAGCCGCTACGGCCGTTGCCTCCATCGGGACGCACGAGCCGTCGGTCGACCGGGCCCTAGCCCAGGTCCAGGTGCCCGTCGCCAGCCCGGTCGGAGTGATCACCCAGGTCGTGCGGAGTCTCGATGCCAACGACATCAAGCTGCGGGACCTGCACATCCGGCGCCCGACGCTCGATGACGTGTTCCTGACCCTCACCGGGGAGGGCATCCCCGAGGAAGCGCCTGCGGTCCCCGCAGGCCCCGGCGCGAGGAGTGGGCGTTGACGACGAAGACCACAACGCAGCCCCTGACGGACCGGGGGGTGGCGCGCCTCATCTCGGACGTCGCAGTGATGACGCGGCGGAACCTCGTCAAGTACCGGCGCATCCCCACGTTGCTGCTGTTCTCGACGATCCAGCCCGTGATGTTCGTGCTCCTCTTCGTCTACGTCTTCGGGGGAGCCGTGCAGTTCGGCGGCGCCACGAACTACGCGACCTTTCTGCTCCCGGGAATCTTCGCTCAGACGGCGATCTTCGGGTCGACGAACACGGGTATCGGTCTCGCCGAGGACATCAACAAGGGCATCATCGAGCGCTTCAAGACGCTCCCGATGTCTCAGACGGCGGTTCTTCTCGGCCGCACCCTGTCCGACGCCGCGCGCAACTTCTTCGTGGTGATCTTGATGACCGTTGTCGGCTACCTCGTCGGGTTCCGCTTCGAGGGCAACTTCGTGCAGGCCCTCGCCGCCCTCGCCCTGGCCGTGCTGTTCGGCTTCGCCTTCTCCTGGATCTCCGCGTGGATCGGCCTCACCGTGCGAGATGTCGAGACGGCGCAGGCGGCCGGGTTCATCTGGGTGTTCCCGCTGACCTTCGCCAGCTCTGCGTTCGTGCCGACCGCAACGATGCCCGGCTGGCTCCAGGGCTTCGCCGACATCAACCCCGTGACGGTCGCCGTCAATACCCTGCGCGCCCTCACCTTTGGCCAGTCGCCCGCCCCGGACCTGTGGTGGATGCTGCTGTGGGTCGGCGGGATCCTCGCGATCTTCGTTCCGCTGGCGGTCCGGCAGTACCGCAAAACCGTGTGAGCGCGGCACCACCCACTGCGCTCGTCACCGGCGCCGGCCGCGGCTTCGGCCTATCGCTCACCGGCGAGCTGCGTGCGCGCGGATGGCGGGTCTTCGCCCTGGTGCGCCGGCCACCAACTGCCGCGCTCGACGCCACGATCGTCACCGGTGACGTGACCGATGCCGGGGTGGTCACCCGCATCCGCGAGGCGCTCGGCGATCAACCGCTGCGGCTGCTCGTCAACAACGCGGGCGTCGACGGCGGCAGCCACCGGCCCGAAGAGCTCGATGTCGACATCGTCGAACGGATGCTCGAGGTGAACGCGATCGGCGCGGCCCGGGTCCTCCACGCGGCGCTCCCCGCGCTGCGTCGCGCCGAGCAGGCGACCGTCGTCAACGTGTCCTCGCGGCTCGGTTCGCTCGCCCACGCCTCCGCGGGACGCTATGCGCACCTCCACCAGTCGATCGCGTACCGCATGTCGAAGGCGGCGCTGAACATGCTGACCTTGACCGCGGCGGAGGGGCTCGGCGATGCCCCGATCGCCGTGTGCTCCGTACATCCGGGCCGGCTCCGCACCGAAATGGCCGCCCCGGACGCCGATCTCGACGCCGATGTCGCCGCCTGCCGCCTCCTCGACTGGCTCGAGTTGGGGGAGAACGTCGGCGGACGTTTCTACAGCCTCGACACGGAGTCCGACCTGCCCTGGTGAGCGTCGCTCGTCAGCCGACGGCGTCGTCGGCGAAGGCAGCGAGGGATGAGTAGCGCCACTGCGGGACGACAGCCTGCTGCGGCGGCGGAGTTGCCCCGAAACCCTCACGCGCGTGGCGCCGGTCGATCCAGAGGGCAGGAATCCCGGCGGCCCGGGCCGGTTCGTGGTCGTGATACAACGACTGCGCCACGTGCAGGAGCCGGTTGCGGGAAACCCCGATCGATCCGATTCGTTCGAGCAGCGCCGGGAAACTCAGCGGGCTGGGCTTGTAGGCGCCCACGTCCTCGGCCGTCACGACGAGGTCGAACTCGACGCCGAGCCGGGCGTTGCTCGCCGCAAAGGAGGCGCGATCGACGTTCGACAAGATGATGAGCTTGAACCGTCGCTTCAGCCGGGCCAGCGCCTCGGCGGAGTCGGGAAACGCCGGCCACCTGCCCACCGAGGCCCCAAAGCCGGCCAAGTCGTCCGCACCGACCTCTGCACCCAGCCGGTCCGCGATCCGGCGCAGCGTGTGCTCCAGTATCTGCGGGTATCGCATCGCCGGATGCTCGGCCTGGACCGATGTCTCCACCGAGGCGAACAGCTCGACCAGTTCGTCCGGCGAGACGGCCACGCCGCGGTGATGGGCCCAGCCGGCGAGCTCGGTGGCGATACCATCTTCCCAATCGATGAGCGTTCCGTAGCAATCGAAGCTGAGCGCCTCGAACCGGCCGAAGTCAGCCATGGTCACCCACCGGGCGTTGCGGGGTCGTGGCGATCCCCGCATGGCGGCGAGCCCATTCGTGCATGGCTATCCCCGAGGCCACGCCGACGTTGATCGAGCGGGTCGAACCGAACTGGGTGATCTCGCAGATGACCGCACAGGCGTCCTGCATCTCGGGCGACAACCCTGGTCCCTCCTGACCGAACACGAGCGCACATCGCTCCGGAAGAGCAGTGCTCTCCAGCGGTACCGAAGCCGGCAACACGTCGATGCCGACCAGTGGGAGCCCGGCCCCGTTCGCCCACGCGACGAACCCGGCCACGTTCTCGTGGTGGTACACGTGCTGATACCGGTCGGTCACCATCGCCCCCCGCCGGTTCCATCGGCGCCTGCCGACGATGTGGACCGCCGCGGCCAGAAACGCGTTGGCGTTGCGGACCACCGTGCCGATGTTGAAGTCGTGCTGCCAGTTCTCGATCGCGACGTGAAACGGATGACGGCGGGAGTCGAGATCGGCCACGATGGCCTCACGGGACCAGTATCGGTATCGGTCGACAACGTTGCGCCGGTCCCCGTCGCGCAGCAACTCGGGATCGAGGCGGGGGTCGTCCGGCCAGGGGTGCGGATGGGGCCCGACGCCGACTTCGCGCTCGCTCATCCGGTCAGCTTATCGGTCGCTTCGGCCCGCTCATCGGTTACTAGGGTTTCCTCCTGAAAGCGGCTAGAGCGAGAGGCTTCACCCTGGCGCCATGACGAACTCGCACCCATGGTGGGAGGGAGCCGTCGTATACGAGATATACGCTCGCTCCTTCGCAGACGCCAACGACGACGGCGTGGGCGACCTCGAGGGCATCCGGCGCCGCCTCCCCTATCTCGCCGACCTCGGCGTGGATGCGGTCTGGATCACACCCTTCTACCCCAGTCCCGGCTTCGATCACGGATACGACGTCGCCGACTACGTTGACATCGATCCGCGGCACGGCACGCTCGAGGACTTCGACCGCCTCGTCGCCGATACCCACGCCCTCGGCCTGCGCCTCGTGGTGGACATCGTGCCCAACCACACGTCGTCGCATCATCCGTGGTTCCAGGCAGCGCTCCACGGCGCGACCGATCCCTACCGCGACTTCTACATCTGGCGCGATCCGGCGCCCGACGGCGGTCCGCCGAACAACTGGGTGAGCCACTTCGGCGGCCCGGCGTGGACGTGGGATCCGGGATCCGACCAGTACTACTGCCACTTGTTCCTGCCGGAACAGCCCGACCTCAACTGGTCCAACCCTGCGGTGATCACGGCGTTCGACGACATCATCCGCTTCTGGTGCGAGCGGGGCGTCGACGGGTTCCGCATCGACGTGGCCCATGGGCTCGCCAAGGATCCATGGTTTCGCGACAACCCGCAGCTCGCCCCGGTGCGAGCCGGCATGGATCCCCGCCGGGTGTTCGACAGCTACGAGCACCGCTACGACCTCGACCAGAACCCCAACGTCGACGTCTACCGGCACTGGCACGAGGTCGTCCGCCCGTACGGCGCCATGCTCCTGGGCGAGGTGGGACCCGCCGACCCCGTGCGTCATGCTCGCTACCACGACTACGGCCGCGCCATCCACCGCAACTTCTACCTGACGATCTCGTGGATGGACTGGGATCCCATGCACCTGCGGGACCGCATTCGCGGTATCCACCTGGCGGCACCCGACTCGAACGCTTGGGTGCTGGACAGCCACGACACGAGCCACGCCACGACACGCTTCGGAGGCGGCGAGGTCGGTGCCCATCGCGCGCTGTGCGTGAAGACGCTGATGATGGCCCTCGGCGGCATGCAGGTGCTCTATCAGGGCGAGGAGCTCGGCATCGACAACGGCAGCGTCGCCCCCGAGGATCTCGCAGATCCGATCTCGACCCGCAACCCAGGCGCCGTCAGCGGACGCGACGGTGCGCGAACGGTGATGCCGTGGGACGACGGCCCGACCAACGGGTTCAACTCCGGCGGACGGCCGTGGCTGCCGTCTGCTCACCGGCCGCGGGAAGAGACCGTGGCCGGGCAGCAGGGCGACCCGGCGTCATTCCTCGAGCGATACCGCACCCTGCTGGCCCTGCGCAGATCGCGCCCCGAGCTCTGGAAGACATCGGTGGAGTGGCTGGACACGGAGGACTCCGTGATGATCGCGCTGCGCCGCGGCGCCACCGTCGTCGCAGCCAATCTCGACGAACACGACGCCGGTTTCGATCTCCCGGAGGGCGAGTGGACCGTGCTCTACTCGAGCCGGTTCGGAGCGCCGCCGCCCATCAGCGATGGCCGGATCGACGTGCCGGCCGAAACCACGCTGATCCTGGGAGCTGCGGCGACGGCCGATGCGCCGCACCACAATTGACGAGACCGGTGGGGCGTCGGCGGTCGAGAAGATCCTCGCAGCTGCGGACCCGCCGACAGCCGTCTTCTGTTTGAGCGACGAGATGGCGATGGGTGCGATCCGTCGTGCCCGCGAGCTGGGCGCAGGAGTGCCCGAAGACCTCTCCGTCGTGGGGTTCGACGACCACGACCCGGCGGCGCCGTTCGGTCTCACCACGATGCGACAGCCCGTGCGCGAGACGGGACGGCGGGCGACATGTCACCTCCTCGATTCGATCGCCGATGCAAACGGCGGCGAGACCCACGAGACGGCGCCCGTCGATCTCGTCGTTCGGGACTCGACGACCCCGCCTTGGGCTTGACCAAACGCGACGAGACCCCGGCGAGCCGGGGCCTCCTGCGCAGGTTGGTTCGAGGTCAGCGAACGGCCAGACCGGTCTCCGGGTCGAAGAAGTGGGCGTTGGCCACCGTCACCGTCGTCTCGAATGCGTCGCCGGCGTTGATCGTCGACGACGGCTCGAAACGGGCCGACACCCGCGTGACGTCGTGCGACAAGACTTCTTCGTCCTCTTCGTCCAGATCCAACGCATCCTCGGAGAACACCGGGACCGCATCCAACTCGAAGTAGACCAGTCGCTCGAACCCGAGCGCCTCGACGTTGTTGGCCTGCACGCGGAGCCGCTGGTCCTCCGGGTAATCCGTGTGGATCGAAGCGTCGCCGAAGTCCTCCGGGCGAATTCCCACTGTGACGTCCCGGCCCACGTATTGCCGGAGCGATGGCTTGCGCTCGAACACCGACGGCGGTACCGCGATGCTTTGCGAGCCGAGTTGCATCGAGACTCCGCTGTTGCTCTCGGTGAGCTTCGCCTCCATGAGATTCATCGATGGCGACCCGATGAAGGCGGCTACGAACAGGTTGTCAGGGCCGTCGTACAAGTGCTGCGGTGAGTCGACCTGCTGCAGGATGCCTCGGTTGATGACTGCGACGCGGTCGGCCATGGTCATGGCCTCCACTTGGTCGTGGGTGACGTAGAAGGTGGTGACGCCGACCTCGCGTTGCAGATCGGTGATCTGGGCGCGCATCTGGACCCGCAGCTTGGCGTCGAGGTTGGAGAGAGGCTCATCGAGTAGAAAGACGCGCGGCCGACGAACGATCGCCCGCCCCATCGCCACCCGCTGCCGTTGGCCACCAGAGAGCTGCGCAGGCTTGCGGTCGAGGATCTCGGTGAGTTCCAGCATCCTCGCCGCCGCTCCTACCCGCTGTTTGACCTCGCCCTTGGGAGTCTTGGCCAACTTGAGGGCGAAGCCGATGTTCTCGGCCACCGTCATGTGGGGATACAGCGCGTAGTTCTGGAAGACCATCGCGATGTCGCGATCCTTGGGAGGCACGTCGTTCACGACGCGTCCGCCGATTTCGAGCTCGCCCGCAGTGATCTCCTCGAGACCGGCGATCATCCGAAGAGTCGTGGACTTGCCACATCCGGACGGGCCGACCATGACCAGAAACTCACCCTCCTCGATCTCGAGGTTCAGATCGATGACGGCCTTGAACCCGTTCGGGTATTGCTTCTCGACGTTTCTGAATTCCACGTCTGCCACGAGAATCTCCCTCTTCACAGAACCTGCGCCCGCCGAGCGTAATGCAGTGGGGGAATCCGTACCAGTAGAGCCCGAGGCTCGCATGACCACGGACGAAGAGATGAGTCCCGGTCTACGCTGGCTTCATGACCGAGCAGCCGTCCGGAACGCAACTCGTCTACGTCGGGGATGCGATGTGCTCCTGGTGCTGGGGCTTCGCGCCGGCGATCGAACAGCTCCGCGCCGAGCACGATCTCGACTTCCGGATCATCCTCGGGGGGCTGCGACCCGGCGCCGCAGCGCAGGCGCTCGACGACCACCTCCGGGCGTACCTGCTCCAGGTGTGGAAACGCGTCGGCGCTGCGTCGGGACAGTCCTTTGACTTGGAGGCGCTGGAGCGACGGGAGGCGAGCTGGGTCTACGACACCGAGCTCCCCGCCATCGCCGTGGCCGCGATGCGGGCGATGCAGCCGGATGCCGAGTTCGACTTCTTCTTCCGGCTGCAGGGCGCGTTCTACGCCGAAGGCATCGACATCACCGATCGCGCGACGTATCCGCCGCTTCTTGCGGAGTTCGATGTCGACGCCGGCAGGTTCATGGCGTCGCTCGACGATCCCGAGGTCCGCCAATCCGCATGGGACGACTTCGCCGAGGCGCGGCGCCTGGGGGCGACCGGCTTCCCCACCACCTTGCTGCGCATCGGCGATCGCTGGCGGATGCTGGCCGCGGGGTTCCAGCCCTACGACCAGGTCGACCAGGTCCTCCATGCGGCCCTCGATCGTTTCGCCCCGGCCGAGGTTGCGGTTGGAGCCACCTGCACTCTCGGCGAACCCTGCTGAGCACGGATCGCGGCAACTCGAGGGCGCGCCTACGGAACGATGCGCTCTCTGTGTGCGTACACGTTGAACGTCTCGCCCCGGGCGAAGCCGACCAGCGTGACCCCCAGCTCCCGGGCCGCCGATACCGCCAGCGACGACGGGGCAGAGACCGCCACGATGATCGCCACCCCGGCGACGGCGGCCTTCTGGACGATCTCGAAGCTCGCCCGGCCCGAGACGGCGAGGACGTGGTCGGAGAGCGGCAGCCGGCCCTGGTGCACCGCCCACCCCACGACCTTGTCGACGGCGTTGTGCCGTCCCACGTCCTCACGGACGACGACGGGCTCCCCGTCGAGTCCGAACAGCCCGGCAGCATGGAGACCGCCGGTGTCGTCGAACCACTTCTGACGGCTCCGCAGCGCCGCGGGAAGCGCGGCGATCACGGACGCCACCACCGGGGTGGCGCTGGGCCGGTGGGGGCAGGCGACGACGACGGCATCGATGGAGGCCTTGCCGCAGACCCCGCAGCTCGAGGACGTGTAGACGTTGCGGCGGTGCCGGTCGACATCCACCGACCCGGACACCCGCACCGTGACGATGTTGTACTCCTGCTCCTCCGGCGGCAGACCGCAGTACGCCACACCGCGGATGGCGTCCGGGGAGGCCACGATGCCCTCGGTGACGAGGAATCCCGCCGCGAGCTCGAAGTCGTGGCCCGGCGTGCGCATGGTGACGGCGAGCGCCACCAGGTCCTCATCCGGGACGCCGACGCCGCCCACGCGGATCTCCATCGGCTCCTCGACGACGAGCGTGTCGCGGCCGGCGCGCACCTCCGTCCCGTCGACGCGCGCGACCTCGGCGCGCTGGGTCGCCCCCTTGGGTCGATGGTGCGGAGTGGTCACGCCGCCAGAGTAGGGCCGGGCCGTGCGGAGCACCGCGGCGCAAGGCACACCGCACCGCCACACGCGGTTTCTGCGCCTACGGATTCGACCCGCGCGTCTTCAGATAGCTTTACAGGTACAGGAGTGAAGAGGAGCACCGATGACCGCGAGCATCCCGCGGGCCGATCTCGCCGCGGCCCGCATCGACAACGGCGTGAAGATCTTTGGCGAGGGCGACGCAAGCGTCACCGCGCTCCGCGGCGTGACGGAGGAGTTCGCCCGAGCCCAGTTCACCGCCATCATGGGCCCGTCGGGCTCGGGTAAATCCACCCTGCTGCACTGCATTGCGGGTCTCGACGATCTCACCGAAGGAACGGTCCACATCGGAGACGTCGAGCTGGGCACCCTCGACGACAAGGACCTGACGCACCTTCGCCGCGATCGCGTCGGGTTCATCTTCCAGGCGTTCAACCTCATCCCCACGCTCACGGCTCAGGAGAACATCCTCCTGCCGCTGTCGATCGCCGCGAGAAAGCCGGACGACGATTGGTTCGATCGGGTGGTCGAAGTTCTCGGGCTCAACGACCGCCTCACACACAGGCCGAGCGAGCTGTCCGGCGGCCAGCAACAACGGGTCGCCGCCGCCCGGGCGATGATCTCCCGGCCGGACATCGTGTTTGCCGACGAGCCCTCCGGGAACCTCGACTCGAAGTCCAGCGCGGAGCTGCTCGACTTCATGCGCCGAGCGGTAGATGAGTTCGGGCAGACGATCGTCATGGTGACCCACGATCCCAACGCCGCCGCCTACGCGCACCGGATCCTGTTCCTCGCC
>JBFFFX010000057.1:0-10715 GCA_041557775.1 Acidimicrobiia bacterium
CCCGTATCATCGGACGATGGCTCGACTCGACATCCTCTTCACCGGATACGTGGGCGAACGGGTCGCCGGCACGATCTCGCTGGTGCGCGACGACGGCCTCGTCGCCGTCGTCGATCCCGGCATGGTGCCCGACCGCAGCGCGATCCTCGACCCGCTGGCGGCGCTCGGCGTCGACCCGGAGGACGTGACGGACGTCATCCTCTCCCACCACCACCCCGACCACACGATGCACATCGCCCTGTTCCCCCAGGTGCGGGTGCACGACTACTGGGCCGTGTACGAGCGGGACGTGTGGACCTCCCGGCCCGCCGAGGGCGTGCAGCTGGGTCCCGGCGTGCGGCTCCTCGAGACGCCAGGGCACACCCGGGAGGACATCACGACCCTGGTCGAGACCGACGACGGCGTCGCCGCGCTGACGCATCTGTGGTGGCACGCCACCGCAACCTCCGACCCGAGGGGCAGCGACCTCGACGCGCTGCACGCCGGCCGTGCCCGGGTCGTGGAGCTCGCCTCCCTCATCGTCCCCGGCCACGGTGCGCCGTTCCCGGTGACGGCGGACACGCCGCGCTGAGGAGATGGCCCGCGGGACGATCGGAGTGGTGCTCGCCGGCGGCGCCGGCTCGAGAATGGGCGCGGACAAGGCACTGGTGCCCCTGGGCGGACGCCGGCTCATCGACCACGTCCTCGATGCGCTCGCCGCCGCCGGGCTGGAGCCCGTCGTCGCCGGTCCTGCTCGTCCCGGCCTCACCGCGCCGCTCGTCGCCGACCCACCGGGGACGGCCGGACCTGCCGCCGGTCTCGCCGCCGCCATGCGGGCGTATCCCGACCGTGACGTGGTCCTCGTCGGGACCGATCAGCCGTACCTGCGCCCCGCGACGCTCCGGGCTCTGCTCGACGTCCCCGGACCGCTCGTCGCTCCATTCGACCGCCGCCGGCAGACGCTGTGTGCGGTCTACCGCGTCGAGTGCGCTCCGGCGCTCGAGGCATTGCTGGCGGCGCGGCCTGCCCCCTCGCTGCAGCGGCTCTTCGACGACGGAGGGCACGACATCCCCGAGGCGACTTGGCGATCGTGGGGCGAGGACGGCCGCTCCTGGCTCAGCATCGACACGCCCGAGACGCTCGCCGCCGCCGCCCACGCCTGGCCGGAACCGCCGCCCGGTACGATGACCGAATGACCGCACCATCGATTCCCCCCTCCGACGTCCTCACGGTCGAGCGCCGGGGCCAGGTCGCCCTCCTCTGGCTCGACCGCCCCGAGAAGCTCAACGCCATGGCGCAGGACTTCTGGATCGACCTGCCCGCCACCATGGAGGCGCTGGGGGCGGACCCCGAGGTCCGCGTGGTCGTGATCGCCGGCCAGGGACGGGCGTTCACCGTCGGCCTCGACCTCATGGCCTTCGGACCCGCCCTCGCCAATCCGGCGGCGGCGGCATCGGTGTCCGACCGTATGGCGCTGTACCGCCAGATCAAACAGATGCAGCACACGTTCACCGCGGTCGCCGAGTGCCCGAAACCGGTCATCGCCGCGATCCACGGCTATTGCATCGGCGGCGGAGTCGACCTGATCACGGCGTGCGACATCCGGCTGTGCTCGACGGACGCCGTCTTCTCGGTGCGGGAGACCAAGCTCGCGATGGTGGCCGACGTCGGCACGACGCAGCGGCTCCCGAAGATCATCGACCCCGGCGCCGTCGCCGAGCTGGTCTACACGGGCCGCGACTTCACCGCCGACGAGGCCAGGGAGATCGGACTGGTCCGCCGGGTGCTCCCCGACCAGGATGCCGTGCTCGAGGACGCGCTCGGCCTCGCCGAGGAGATCGCCGCCAACTCGCCGCTGGCGGTCCAGGGCGCCAAGGCGATCCTGCGCAACGCCGACGGCCGCACCGTGGAGGAGCAACTCGACTACATGGCGTTGTGGAATGCGGCGTTCATCACCTCGAACGACTTCGCCGAAGCGGCTCAGGCGTTCCTCGAACAGCGCCCGCCCGACTTCACCGGCACGTAGCGCACATGCAGGGGTCGTGGCTCGTCGTCTTCTCCGGTGAGGCCGACTGGGCGGCGCTGGTCCCGGCGGCCATCGCCCGCATCGCCCCCACCGACCCCGGGGCCTACCACATCGTCTCTCGCGAGCACGACGGTGGACGGTGGTCGGTGCTGCTGACGCGATGGTCGCGAGCCGAACGCGACCAGCTGCTCGACCGCCTCCGCGCCGACTGGGACGCCGGGTCCGTCCATCGCCTCGACGACCTCGGCGACCTCGCCCCCGGCGACGATCGAATCGTCCGGCCGATGCCGCGGCCGGCGTGGGAGTCCTTGCCCGCGCGGGCCGGCAGCGGCTTCGTCGGGAGGCTCCTCTACGCAAACGGCGGGATCGCGCTGGCGATGCTCCGCTTCGAGCCGGGCGGCGCCATCACGGACCACGACGCGCCGCAGCCAACCGACGTCTTCTGCCTCGAGGGCCGCGGCCACGTCCGCGTCGGCGACGACGTCGCCGAGCTCGGCGAGGGCGAGTGGGTCCACTGGCCGGCCGGGGTCATGCACGGGCTCTGGACCACCGACGCCCCGATGACGACGCTCATGTTCGAACGGCATTGACAGCACCTGTCGAAGCGGCTCGGGTTGCCGGATTCCCTCATTCGCGCTTGCCCTCATGTGTCACAATGTCGTCGTGAGGACACCCCGACGATCTCGCCGGCATCTCTTCGCCGCTCCTTAGCGCGGTTCCTCCCAGAACGTCCAACTTCCCGCCCACCGCCCAAGGAGACCTCATGTCCGATCTCGTCGCTCGTCAATCGTCCCTCATCGCCCCCGTCATCGGCTTCGACACGGAGATCGAGGTCGTGGCATCCGACGGCTCATGGGTCACTGCCGCCGACGGCACTCGCTACCTGGACTTCACGTGCGGGATCGCCGTCTCGAACCTCGGGCACCAGCACCCCGTGGTGAAACAGGCAATCCTCGACCAGGTCGATCAGGTCTGGCACTCCGGGTCCGTGTTCCGCTACGAGACCATCGTGACCGCGGCCGAGCGACTGCGCAGCGTCACCCCCGACGGCATCGAGAAGTTCTTCTTCATGAACTCGGGGGCGGAGGCCGTCGAGGGGTCGATAAAGCTCGCCCGCAAGACGAGCGGCCGCCAGGGCGTCATCGTCTTCCGCGGCGGATTCCACGGCCACACGATGGGATCGGTCACCTACACGACGTCGAAGGCGAAGTACCGCCAGGGCTACCACCCCCTGGTCGGCTCGGTGTTCGTGACCCCGTTCCCGCACCCCTTCCGGTGGGGCCTCTCCCAGGAGGACGCCACGGCGCGGGCGCTCGAGGAGCTCCACTACATGTTCAAGCACGAGATCACCCCCGGGGAGATCGCCGCGTTCCTCGTCGAGCCACTCCAGGGCGAGGGCGGCTACTACCCGGCGACCCGGGAGTTCATGCGCGAACTGCGCCGCCTCTCCGACGAGCACGGCATCCTGCTGGTGGCCGACGAGGTGCAGACCGGGTTCGGTCGGACCGGCGACTGGTTCACCAGCCAGGTGTACGACGTCCGCCCCGACATCCTGGTGATGGGCAAAGCGATCGCCAACGGTCTCCCGCTGTCGGCCGTGGGTGCTCCCGCCGCCTTGATCGACGCCTGGCCGCCGGGGTCACACGGAACGACCTTCGGGGGCAACCCGATCTCGTGCGCCGCGGCGGCGGCAACCATCGACGGGCTCGCCGACGTCGTGCCCCAGGTACCGAAGCTCGCAGATCACGCATTCAGCCGGTTCAACGAGATGAACGCCGCGCACCCCACCATCGGCGATGTGCGCGGCCTCGGGCTGATGATCGGCGTCGAACTGGTCGAGCGCGATGGGCACACCCCATCCAAGCCGGCGATCGACGCGGTCCGCCACTACTGCCAGAAGCACCAGATGTTGCTGCTGCCGTGCGGTCCCGACGAGAACGTGATCCGATTCATTCCGCCGCTCAACGTCTCGCTCGAGGACCTCGATCGCGGGATCGACCTGATCGACGACGCCCTGCGCGCGTACGAGTCCTGAACGGGGAGAGGCCCTGCGGCGAAGGGGACCAAGCCGCAGGGCCCTGATGGCGGGCGGGGGAGCACGGGGTCAGTCGGCCGCCCACTCCTCGCTGAACTTCCCACGAATGCGCGGGTAGGTGACCGGACGGTGCGTGAAGCAGCTTTCGGAACGGTTGTAGCGACTCACGACGGTCGAGCACTCGGGGTGAGAGCACACTCGCCCTCTGGAGTACTGCTTGGGCCGTCGGATGCGAGCGCCGGGTCGTGCGGCACGGATCGCGATGTCTGCCATGGAAACCTCCGCTGTTGCTCTCGTCCGGTATTCGGTACCGAGCGGCTCAGCGGATGACGGTTCCCGACAGACGCGGCCCCGACTCTTCCCGGCCGCCGGGCAGAACGACGGCCACTGCGGCCAGCGCCGTGGCCACGAGCAGCAGCCAATCCCCGAACCGAGTGTAGACGGTCGGGGAGGCGATGCGGAATCGGACTTCGCCGATGAGGTTCCGAGTCTCCAGCAGCTCCGTGAGCTCGACGACGTCACCGTTGGCGCGAATGATCGCCGACTTGCCCGTGATCGCGCTGTGGATCAGGTCCTGACCGACGGCCGCGGCATTCACACGGGTCATACCGATGAGCTGGTCCGAGGCAGGCACGCGCCCGTAGCTGCTCTCGTTCGTGGCGACCACCTGGAGCTGCGCCCCGGCCTGGGCTTCGGAGCGCAGGTAGCGAACAAACGCACCCTCGAAAGAGATGACCGAGCCGATGATCCCGATGTCGGTGGGAAAGACGACGGGACCGTTCCCACGGATCATGTCGCGCGGCACACGCTCGAGCTCGGGCACGAAGTCGAACAAGCTGCGCGCCGGGACGAACTCGCCGAACGGCACGGGGTGGCGTTTGGCGTAGACGCCCAGCTGGGAACCCGTGACGTCGAAGAAGTGGTTCACGTTGGCGAAGGTTGCAGCGTCCACCACCCGAGTACCGCTCACCAGCAGGTAGGCATCGAGGCGACGCGCCTCGGCCTCGAGCGCGGCCCGCACGTCGGTGTTCTCGTCCGGCTCGAAGGGAGTGCCCATCGAATTCTCGGGCCAGACGACGAGATCGACCTCACCCTCCTCCAACTGCTGGGTCAGCTCGAGATGCGACTCGTAGATGAGGCGGTTCTCGTCCGGGCAGTGCGTCCCCGGGCACGGGGAACCGCCCTGCACGATCGCCACCTGGAGCGCCGCGCCGTCCGCGCGCGGGGGAAAGAGCCCGCCGGCCAGCGTCAGCATCAAGACGATCACGAGCGGGTCGACGAGCAGGCTCCAATGGTCGACGTGGTCGATCAGGAGCACGATGCCGGCAGCGACGGCGACGGCGAGCAGTCCCCACCCGCTCGGCCCGATCCACTGCGTCGCACCGATCAGCCCAGGGTTGCCGGCGGCGGCGTAACCGATGGACCCCCACGGGAACCCCCCGAGGGGAACGCGGGCACGGGCGAACTCCCACAAGCCCCAGCCCGCCACGACGATGAGGTACCACCGGCCTGCCGGCCAAGTGCGGAACGACCACACCAGCAGCGCGTACACGGAGGTCATCGCTGCGAGCACCGTGGTGAGGGGAAGCCAGGCGACGAGCCCGAGCGTTGCGATCCAGTAGAGCATCGCACCGAAGAACACCAGGCCGTGGACGAAGCCTGCCCCCATCGCCGTCCAGGCGTTCTCCGAATGGCGGCAGGCCCACAGGAGTGGAGCGGGTGCCACGAAGGCCAGCAGACCCCAGTCCAGGGGAGGGAATGCGGCCCACATCAGCAGCCCGCCCGCGGCGGAAACGAGGTACGGGATCATGAGCGGCGCCAGCCTACCGTCATCGACGCGTCAACCCCGGGCGCGCTCCGCCGGCTCCGCGCCGATGCCCCGCACGTACCATGCGGACCATGCAAGACATCGAGATCGCCAAAGCTGCGGCTCGTGCCGCCGGCGACATCGTGGCAGCGGGGTTCGGCACCCACCGCACGACCGACTACAAGGGCCGCAACGATCCCGTGACCGAGGTCGATCGCGCCGCCGAAGTGGCGATCACCCGGATCCTCACCGAGGCCCGACCCGATGACGGCATCCTGGGCGAGGAGGGCACGAGCCGCCGTGGAGAGCGGACGTGGTTGATCGACCCCCTCGACGGCACCGTCAACTTCGTCCACGGCCTGCCTCAGGTCTCCGTCTCGATCGGCCTGTACCAGGGCGGGGACCCGCTGCTCGGCGTGGTGTACGACCCACTCCGCGACGAGATGTTCGCCGCCGTGACCGGCGAGGGCGCCACCCTCAATGGATCGCCGATTCGAGTCTCGGCCACGACCGACCCGGCGCGTGCGCTGGTGGTCACCGGCTTCCCGTACGACCACCACGAGCACGCCGCCGCCTACGTGGCGACCATCGAGGCGCTGCTGCGGAAGGTCAACGGCATTCGCCGGCTCGGTTCGGCGGCGCTCGACATCTGCTACATCGCCGCCGGCCGCATCGACGCCGGCTGGGAGTACGAGTTGAAGCCTTGGGACATCGCGGCCGGCCTGCCGATCTTGCTCGAAGCGGGCGGACGGGTGACGACGCCGACGGGAGCGGTGATGACGCCCTACGACCGCCACATCGTCAGCTCGAACGGAACCTTGCACGAGATGCTGCGAAGCGTGGTCGAGGAGACGATGCCGGCGCACTTGCGGAACTGAGCTCGGCCAACGGTCAGTGGGCCAGGCCGCGGGCGCACTGACCGCACAAGAACCCATCGCTCATGAAATGCATGTCAGCGCCGGTGTCGGACGCGCACCGGCTGCACCGCCCCGCGACGAAATCCTCGGCCACGGCCACATATGGCCCGTCTTGGGCAAGCAGCTCGACAACGAGCACCGCGCGATTCGACCCGTTCCTCATGAAGCCGGGGAGGCTAGCGGGCTCGTACGACAACGATTCATCTTTGCGGATGGGTGGCGCCACCCATCCGCAAGCGCCGGGACGAGGGCGCGCTCAGCCCAGGAGTTCGCGCAGCGGGACGGCGACGTCGTCGTACTCGGCGTGGCGGCCGGTGGCCTTCTTGGAGTACACCAGCTCGTCGCCGGCGGTCACCTCGAAGACGCCGCCGCGGCTCGGCACGAGCGTCAAGCTGTCGATCTTGTGCTCGAACTCGGCGAGCAGTTGCTCAACCATGCTCACGGCACGGCCGGCATAGCCTCAAGCGGCGCAGTATTCGATCTCGAGTTTCATGGGCGGCATCGTACTCAACCCGTCACTCGTCGGTGACGCAGCCTTCCGACGCCGGCTTCACCGTCTTGATGTAGCGGGCCAGGGCGCCACGGGTCGCCTTGAGGGGCGGGGCCGACCATGCGGCCCGCCGGCGGGCCATCTCGTCGGCGTCCACGTCGACGGCGATCGTGTTGGCATCGGCGTCGATCGTGACGATGTCGCCGCGCTGCACCAGTGCGATCGGGCCGCCCTCCTGTGCCTCGGGCGTGACGTGCCCGACGATGAAGCCGTGCGAACCGCCGGAGAAACGGCCGTCGGTCATCAGCGCGACCTGATCGCCCAGGCCGGCCCCCATGATCGCCGAAGTCGGGGTGAGCATCTCGGGCATCCCCGGTCCGCCCTTCGGGCCCTCGTACCGGATGATGACCACGTCGCCCGGTGCGATCTCGTTGCGCTCCAGTGCAGCGAGCATCTCCTCCTCGCTGTCGAACGGATGCGCCGAGCCGCGGAAGTGGACACCCTCCTTGCCCGTGATCTTGGCGACCGCCCCGTCCGGGGCGAGATTGCCCCGCAAGACCTGAAGATGGCCCGTCGCCTTGACCGGCTCCGACCACGGCCTGATGACCTCCTGTCCCTCCGCCAGCCCGGGCAGATCGGCCAGGTTCTCCGCCAGCGTCCTGCCGGTCACGGTGATGCAGTCGCCGTTGAGCGCACCCTCCTCGAGCATCAGCTTCATGACCGCAGGCGTGCCGCCGACCTCGTAGAGGTCTTGCATGACGAAGCGCCCGCTCGGCTTGAGGTCGGCCAGAAGCGGCGTCCTGTCGCTCACAGCTTGGAAGTCGTCGATGGACAGCGAGACGCCGACCGAGCGCGCCATTGCGATGAGGTGGAGCACGGCGTTGGTGGAGCCACCGAGCACCATCGTGATGGCCATCGCGTTCTCGAAGGCTTCCCGCGTCATGATGTCGCGCGGCAGCAGGTTCAGCTCCAGCAGGTGGTGGATCGCCGCCCCCGCCGCGTAGCACTCGTCGAGTTTCGCCTGATGGATCGCCGGGGTCGATGCGCTGTAGGGAAGGCTCATCCCCAGCGCTTCGATGGCCGAGGCCATGGTGTTCGCGGTGTACATGCCACCGCAGGCTCCGGCCCCCGGGCAGGCGTTGCGGATCACGTCCCGGCGCTGTTCGTCGTCGATGCGGCCGGCGATCCACTCACCGTACGACTGGAACGCGGAGACGATGTCGATGGGCGCTCCGGCCGTCGACCGGCCCGGCTGAATCGTGCCGCCGTAGATCATCAGGGCAGGGCGGTTGAGGCGGCCCATCGCCATGATCGAACCCGGCATGTTCTTGTCGCACCCCGGGATCGAGATGTTGGCGTCATACCAGTGGGCGCTCATCGTCGTCTCGATCGAGTCGGCGATGAGGTCGCGGGACTGGAGCGAGTAGCTCATCCCCTCGGTGCCCATCGACATGCCGTCCGACACACCGATCGTGTTGAACCGCATGCCGACGAGTCCGGCGTCGGTCACGCCCTCGCGCACCCGAGCAGCGAGGTCGTTGAGGTGCATGTTGCACGAGTTGCCCTCGAACCACATGCCGGCAATGCCGACGAAGGCCTTGCCGAGATCCTCGGCGGAGAGACCCGTGGCGAGCAACATCGCTTGCGAAGCCCCTTGCGACTCGCGTTGGGTGATCCGGCGGCTGTAGCGGTTCAAGTCACTCATCGGGCGATCATAGAAGCGATGACCCCGGCACATCTGTTGCTCCGCGAGCGGTCCGTGCCATCGCCGGAGGAACGGACATCTCGATCCCAGAAGGCCGGGGTAGTCCCGGACCGATATACACTTCTGTTCCTCGCCCACTGAATCTCCTCCCCCGCGTCGAGGTCGTCGGAATGACCACCATCCAGATGCCCCAAGTCCCCCATGCGCCGACGCCACCCCCGGACCGGAAACGCGGGCCGAGAATCATCCTGTGGCTCCTCGTCATCGCCGTCGTCGCCGTCTTCGGCGCCATCGGCTTCCTGCTGTGGGCGGACTCGCAGATCGACAAGATCCCAGACGAGGAGCTGGTGTCCCTCACGCCCGCCGACGCGGGCATCCGCAACATCCTCATCGTCGGCTCCGACAGCCGAGAGAACCTGCCGGATGACTTCGACGGCAAGTTCGGTGCATTCACCGGGACCCGCACCGACGTGATCATGCTCGCCCACGTTCACGACGGACGGGCCCAACTGCTGAGCCTTCCCCGCGATCTCAAGGTGTCGATCCCCGGGGAGGGCACCAACCGGATCAATGCCGCCTACGTCTTCGGAGGACCCGATCTTCTCGTTCAGACGATCCAGGAGAACCTGGGAATCGAAATCCACAACTACGTCGAGATCGACTTCTTCGGGTTCGCGAACGTCGTCGACGCCCTCGGTGGCGTCACGCTCACCTTCGACCATCCGGCGCGCGACCTGAAGTCGGGTCTCGACGTCGACGCCGGGACCCACCGGCTCGACGGCGCGCAGGCACTGGCCTATGCCCGCAGCCGCCAGTATCAGGAGCTGATCGACGGCGAATGGAAGAGCATCCGCGGAAGCGACATCGGCCGCACGGGACGCCAGCAGGAGCTGTTGCTGGCGATGTTCGCCGAGGCCACGTCGCCGGGAAATGCCTTCAACCTCCCCGGTTTCGCCACCACCTTCGCCGAGCAGATCCGCGCCTACGCGGGCCTGTCCATCGGAGTGATCGTCGAGCTGGGCACCGAGGCGCTCGGCCTACGGTCGGCGTCGATCGAGACCATGACCCTGCCGGTGAAGATCAGCAACGAGGGTGGGGTGTCGTATGTGATCCCCGTCGAGCCGCGCGCCGGTGCCGTGGTCGACGCCTTCATCAGCGGAGCCGCATTCCCTACGGGATGATCCGGCCCTCCATGCCCCCGGCCACCGTCACGACCTGACCGGTGACGTGGCCGGAGACCCGGTCGGAGGCGAGGGCCACGACCTGGGCGGCAACGTCCTCGGGGCGACCCAGCTTCTTCAACGCCATGGTCGCCGTGACCCGGTCGACGTGGTCGGCATCCAGACCCTTCTCGCCGATCATCGGCGTCACCGTCCACCCGGGCGCGACGGCGTTCACCCGAATCCCGGGTCCAAGCCGGGCCGCCTCGTTCTTCGCCGACATCAGCAGCCCGCTGATGATCGCCCCCTTCGCTGCGGCATAGTCGGCGTGTCCGGCTTCCCCGAAGATTCCCGCCGTGGATCCGATCATGACCAGGGAGCCGGCTCCCGTCTCGGCCGCGTGCCGCAGGAAGGCCCGGGCGGTGAGGAACGTGGCGGTGAGGTTGCTGGCAATCGTCGCCTCCCACCGATCGACGGTCATCTCCCACAGCGGTTCGTCGGCGCGAGGCCATACCCCTGCGTTGGCGACGCACACATCGACCCGGCCCACCGCAGCCGCGGCCGCGGCGATGAGCTCCTCCGCCTGCTGCTCGACG
>JBFFFX010000058.1:0-10693 GCA_041557775.1 Acidimicrobiia bacterium
AGGACACCACACGGTGACGACGGTGCTTGCCACCCGGATCGCAACTGAGCGAGGCTCGTCAGGCCGGTGGCGCTAGCGGTGCGCAGGAGGATGCGTGAACGAGGTGACTGAGGGAGCGGCCGATCGGGCACCGTCGCGTGCGCCCGGTGCGGTGTTGCCGCACGGCCTGACCTCGTTTGTCGGGCGGGACCGCGAGGTCGCCGAGGTCGTGCAGCTCCTCCAGACGGGGCGACTGGTGACCGTCACCGGCGCTCCCGGATCGGGAAAGTCGCGCCTCGCCATCGAGACGGTGCGCTCACTCGTCGGCCGGTACGCCGACGGCGTGCGGTACGTGAATCTGAATGCCTGCACGGAGCCCGGACCGACCCAAGAAGCGATCGCCGTAGCACTCGGTCTTTCCACCGCGTCGGCTGCCGTCCCGGCTCTCCCCGGAAGCATGGGTGACCGCGACCTCGTGGCGGTCATTGCCGACTACCTCGCCAACCGCGACCTCCTCCTCGTCCTCGATGACGCAGAGCACGCCGCCGGAGCGGTCGCCGCGATGGCGATCACCTTGCTGCAGGCGGCTCCGCGGCTTCGGATCATCACCGCGAGTCGCGTGCCCTTGAACGCTCCCGGGGAGTTGGTGTGGCACGTTCCGGCGCTGGAGGTGCCGGCCGAGCACGACGACACGGCAGCGATACTGGCGCGGGACTCGGTGCGGCTCTTCGGCGATCGCGCCCGCGCCGCCGATGCCTCGTTCCAGCTCGATGCCGCTGCAGCCGCAGCCGTCGCCGAGATCTGTCGCCGCTTGGACGGCAATCCGCTCGCCATCGAGCTCGCCGCGTCCCGGGTGAAGACGCTGGGGGTGGGACAGCTCGCCCGGAGGCTCGCCCAGAGTCTCGAGGTGCTCGCTTCGGGCGGGTCCCACCAGGCCGAGCACCACCAGACGCTGCTCGGCGCCATCGAATGGGGCTACGACCTCTTGTCTCGACCGGAGCAGCAGTTGTTCGAGCGACTGTCGGTGTTTCGGGCGAAGTTCAGCCTCGCAGCGGCCGAGGCCGTGGGTGAGGGAGACGGCCTGGCACGGTCGGACATCGTCGACCTCGTGGCCTCCCTCGTCTCCAAGTCGATGCTGCAGGCCGTCGGCGATGTCCAGGAGCGCTCCTACCGGTTGAGCGAGGCGCTCCGGGAGTTCGCGTCCGCCCGGCTCGCCTCCTCGGGCCTTCAGGAGGCGGTACGGGACCGTCACGCCGCGTTCCATCGCGACTTCGCCGTAGCACGCGTCGAACCCTTGCGGCGGACGCTGCACCTGGAAGTGCTGCGCGACCTCGAAGCGATGTTTCCCGACACCATGGCTGCGCTCGAGCACACGATTCGCAGTGGAGATGCCGTCACCGCCCACGAGATGGTTGGCAGCTTGTACCTCTTCTGGTTCATTCGCCGTCATTCCCAGGCGCGGGACGTCGCCACACGAGTCCTTGCGATGACGGAGCCGGTCGCTCCGGATGCCCGGGCTCGGGCACTCGTGGGCGCCGGGATGCTCCACGTAGCGACCAGTGAGATCGACCGCGGCCGCGAGTTCCTGTACGAGGCAATCGAGCTGGCCAACGCCGGCGACTCCGCCGCGGTCGCCGCCGAGGCGAACATGTATCTCGGCTTCGCCCATCAGGAGTGCGGGGAGTTCGAAGAGGCCCGCACCTCGCTCACCGAAGCGCGCCGCGGATTCGAGGCGGCAGGGGAGCCCTGGGGCACCGCGTGGGCCGAGTGGTTCCTGGGAGCGGTGGCTTTGATGGCCGGTGACACGGCCGATGCGATCGCACATCTCGAAGTGGCGCTCGAGTGTTTCCGCGAGATCGGCAGCACGTACGGAAAGGCGAACGCACTCTCCCTGCTGGGCACGGCGGTGCGGTCCGCCGGCGACGCCGCCCGGGCCGTGGCTCTCCATCGGGAGAGCTTGGAGCACGTTGCCGCGACGGGGGATCGCCACGGTCTGGCGGCAGCCCATGCCTCGCTCGGCCTGGCGTACCGTGACGCAGGTGACGGCGCATTGGCGCTCGAGCATCTCGAGGAAGCTGTCCAACAGGCCCGGGTTCTCGGCAATCGTCCCTGGCTTGCCGAGCTGCTTTCGTTGACCGGTGATGCTCGCCTCGCTGCCGGCGACCCCGACGGTGCTGAGACCGATCTTCTGGCGGCGCTCGAGACGGCTGCGGGTGCGGAGAGCGATCAGGCGAAGGCGGCGCAGAAGCGCGCCTTGCTGTCTCTGGCGTGGTGGGCTTGGGAGTCGGGTCACTTCGAACGCGCCGTCACGTTGTTCGCCGTCGTCGAAGCGCAGGGCGCAGTCGAGGCACCTTCGCTCGGCAACGCAGCGCTGCCCGACCCGAATCAGGCGCTGGTCGAAGCCAAAGCCCGTCTTGGCACCCAGGTGTTCGAGAGCCTCAGCGAAGCCGGGCGGTCGATGTCACCGGCCGATGCAACGGCGTACGCCCAGGAACCCGTCCGCGAGACGTCGTTCGCCGGACCACGCGGTCTGTCGCTCGCCGACATCGAGCTCGGCGAGCGGGTCAGTGCCGAGCTTTCGGACATCAGCGAGCGACGCGAGGTTCGCGTTGCGGGCATTCGCTTCGCGGGGCGCCGCCGCCGGCCGTCAGGGGAACGCGAGCCGCTGCCGCTCGATCTTCGCACCAGCGGCCGGTTCTGGCTGCTCATGGCACTGGGTACCACTGGGATCTGGGTCACGCTGTACGTGTTCCCGGCATCGCGCGACTGGTGGGAAGCTCGCGACCTGACGATCAATCGGTGGTTCGTCGACCTTCGATCGCCCGGGCTCACCGATGTGATGGATGCCCTCCACGCGTTGGGTTCGCAATGGTTCTTCCGGCCGCTCCGGTGGGCGATGCTGATCGCTCTCGTGGTCTTCAAGCGATGGCGCCACTTCTTCGGAGCGATCATCGTCTTCGTGCTGGTCGGCTTGGTCGTCGACGGGCTCGCGCAGAATATCGGTCGGCCCCGGCCGTATGTCGAGATTCTCGCCCCGTGGGATGGGTATGCCCATCCGGCGGTCGCCGTAGCCGCCTTGGCCGCCACGCTGACGGTGATCGGACTGACGCTCATTCCCCGCGGCGCGCTGCGCAACCGCTCCTATCTGGCGTCCGCCGGTATCGTTTCCGTGCTCATCGTCGCTCGGACGTATCTCGGCGTCGACCACCTCAGCGACGGCATCGTGGGCGGTATCTTCGGGGCTGCCGTCGCCGTCGTCGTGTTCCGGTTGTTTGCGCCCGACGCCGTGTTCCCCGTCGTCTACCGCCGTGGCAGCTCGGCGCACCTCGACGTGACGGGAGCTCGCGGGCGCGCCATCGAGCGTGCGGTTGCCGACCAGCTCGGCATCGAGGTGACAGAGATCGAGCCGTTCGGGCTGGAGGGTTCGGGCGGCTCGACTCCGCTGCGGCTGACGGCCGCCGGGGATCCGGACACCTATCTCTTCGCAAAGTTGTACTCGACGAGCCATCTGCGGGCCGATCGCTGGTACAAGGTCGGCCGCACCATCCTCTACGGCGCCCTCGAGGACGAGGTTCGGTTCACCTCGGTCCGCCGCCTGGTGGAGTACGAGGACTACATGCTCCTGCGGATGAAACAGGCCGGGGTCCCGTCGGCGGAGCCCTTTGGCTTTGTCGAGATCACGCCGGAGCGCGAGTACCTCATCGTCACCGAGTTCTTGCAGGATGCTCAGGAGATCACCAAGGCCGAGGTGGATGATGCAGTGATCGACGATGGTCTGCTGATGATTCGGCGTCTCTGGGACGCCGGTCTCGCTCACCGGGACATCAAGCCCGCGAACGTGCTCGTGCGAGACGGCAGGATTCAGCTCATCGACGTCGCCTTCGCCACCATCCGGCCGTCGCCGTGGCGGCAGGCGGTCGATCTCGCCAACATGCTGATCATCCTCGCGATGCGCACGGATGCCGAACGGGTCTATGAGAGGGCGCTGCGCTATTTCGCCCCCGAGGACATCGCCGAAGCCTTCGCTGCCACGCGCAGCGTCACGATTCCCTCCCAATCCCGGTCTCACCTGAAGCTCCTCCGCCGCGGGGGAGGTCCGGATGTGACTGAGCGCTTCCGGGAACTGGCGCCGCCGCGGGAACCGATCGCCATCCAGCGATGGAGTGCCCGCCGGGTCGGTCTGACGGCTGCGGCGGCGTTCGCCATTGCGCTGCTGGCCAGCCTGGTCATCGAGAACCTCAGCTCCGGGGGCCTGATATGAGGGGCGGGCTGCGACGCATCGCGGTGGCCGGTGTGCTCGTGCTGACGGCGGGTTCATGTGCGCAAGAGCTCAGTCCCGGCACGCCGGAGTGCATCGACGACTTCGGAGAACGGATCGGGGCGGTGATGATGCTCCAGCTCCAAGCCGTCCCAGATGCTCGGTGGGGGGCGTGCATCGAGGAGCTCAAGGTCGGGTGGGAGTACGTACGGCAGGAGGCGGAGCTCGGCTTGGCGCGCTTCTGGCTCAGCTCCGACCGGATGGGTACGCAATTCGTCGAGGTTGCCCTCCGGGAGTCCTGCGACATGTCGGGGGCGGTGCCGACCCGGCAGCCCTGGCCGGAACTGGAGCGCTTCGTGAGGGTCCTGGAGCAGCCGGGACCGATCCAGATCGCAATCATCCCTGTCGCTCCTCGTCATGCCGGCTACGTGGCGTCGGTGCTGGCCGAGTTGGATGGAGTCACGCTCGAGGGTCGGCCCATCGCTCCCTTGGTCCCGGTCTCGAACGCTCCGGCAGCGGTACAGATCGAGCAGGCGCTGGGCAATGGGCAGATCGTGCTGGTCGCGGATGATCGTGAGGAAGCATCACAGACGATCGAGCTGCGTCGGCCTGGAAAGGGCGCCGAGGTGGGTATCGACCTCGAAGATGCGCTCGAGGAGATCGAAGACGACCTCGGCCAGCCGCGCTACCGAGCCGAGTGGTTCCACGTCTTCGAGGGTGGATGCATCGTGTACCGCATCGACGCCAAGGGTGCCGGGGCGGAATCGGTCGTCCAAGACCTCGACGAGGTGCTCCAGTTCTTCCCTTTGCGGGAGTTCCGCGCAGCCGTGCGAGCCCAGGGGCTGGACGTCTGAGCCCGGACGCCGGCGAGGCCGTGGCGCGTCCCGGCCGCGGCGGATCCGGGGGCCCCGTAACCGAAGGACGCGCCGCTCAGACGGCAGGGTCGTCGTCGACGGCGTGACGCATCGCCCGCTGGGCGACGTACCACTGGGCGGCGGCCGCAACGGCGAGCGTGCAGGCCGCGCCGAACGCCACTCCCGCGGCGACGTCGGTGAACCAGTGCGCCCCCAGGTAGATCCGGCTGCCACCCATGAGCAGGGCGAACGCCGCGGCGGCGATCTCGAGATTGCGCCGCTTCGGCCCGGCACCAACGAAGCAGATCACGAGGGCGAGGGCCATCACGGAGCCGGCCACCGAATGGCCGGAGGGGAACGATCCGGTGACCTCCGCGACCAGGGCTTGCGGCGGGCGAGCGCGATCGTACGCTTCCTTGAGTGTGCCGATGAACGGTTCGGAGAGCGCCGCTGCCCCCAGCCATACGGTCAGCGCCCGCCACCGTCGTTTTGCCGTGAAATGTGCGGCACCGAGAGCGCGGACCGGCCAGACGAAGTAGGCGCTTCCCAGGAAATCGAGCCCGTGGGCGAGCGCGGTCAGCGGTCCCCATTTGACGGGGAAAGTGAGGTCGTAGATGTGCCGGTCCATCGCATCGATGGCGTCGCGCCCCACGGGGATCGCCATCGCCACGAACAAGCCGAGCGAGATGGCCAGCAGGACGAGTGCGATCCGAACGGCTCGCGGGTGATCCGCCAGCAGTAGGTGCTCGAGCACTCCATGGTCGCCGTCGGCGTTGGCGCCGGTCATCGCAGCTCAGTGTCGTGGATCTCGCTGCGGCGCGCACGCCGAGCCACACCGTTGCCCCGTCGCCTGCTCAATCGAGGCGTTCGACGATGTAGTCGATTGCGCCGATCAGCGCCGCGACGTCGTCTGGATCGACATTCGGGAAGCAGGCGATTCGGAGCTGGTTGCGGCCGAGCTTGCGGTAGCCGCCCGTGTCGACGATCCCGTTGGCGCGCAGCGCCGCCTCCACATCGTCGGCCTGAACGCTGTCGATGAGATCGATCGTGGCCACCGTCGTACTACGCGTCGTCGGTTCGGTCACGAAAGGCGCAGCGTGGGCGCTGGCCTCGGCCCACTCGTAGATGAGGGAGGAGGAGCGTCGGGAGCGGTCGGCGGCCCACCGCAGGCCACCTTGCTCGTTCATCCGGTCGAGTTGGTGGCGCATGAGGAAGAGCGTCGCCAGCGCCGGCGTGTTCGTGGTCTGGTTCTTGCGTGAGTTCTCGAGGGCAGACTTGAGGCTCAGGAACGGCGGTACCCAGGGACCGGATGCCGCGATGAGGTCGATGCGATCGACGGCCGCCGGCGAGCACATCGCAATCCAGAGGCCGCCTTCGGAGCCGAACGCCTTCTGGAGCGAGAAGTAGTACACGTCGTATTCGCCGTGCTGGACCTCCATCGCTCCTGCGGCGGACGTTGCATCCACGGCGACGAGTCCCGCCGCCCCGGCGGGACGCTTGATCGGCATCATCACGCCCGTCGAGGTCTCGTTGTGGGTCAGCGCGTAGAGATCGATTTCGGCCGACGTCTCGGGTCGGGGACAGGTGCCCGGTGGCGATTCGATGATCTCCGGCGCATCGAGATGTGGCGCACCCGTCGTGACGGCGGCGAACTTCCCCGAGAACTCGCCGAAGACGGCGTGCTGGCTACGCCGCCGGATCAGTCCGAAGGCCGCTGCGTCCCAGAACGCTGTTGCACCGCCGACCCCGAGCACGACCTCGTAGGCGTCTGGGAGTCCATACAGCCGGCGCAGACCGTCGCGAATCGCAGCAACGACGCTGCGGACGGTGGGCTGGCGGTGGCTGGTGCCCATGTAGTAGCTGCCGGAGGCGGCAAGGGCGTCCAGCGCCGCCCGTTCGACTTTCGACGGTCCCGAACCGAACCGGCCGTCGCGGGGGAGGAGGTCCGCGGGAATCACGATGTCGGTGGGTTGCGCCATGATCTCCCGGCCTCTCGATCAGGGCCTGAGCGTACTCGCAGGTGGGGGTGCTGAAATCGCCCGGTGGTGCGCGGCGGCTCCCTAGAAGATCTCGCCCAGCCAGCTCACCAACAGCCCCGTCGGTATGAGCAACCAGGGGAGCAACGCCAGGATGACGGCGACCAGGCCGAAGACCCGCGATGGGTCGCGGGGCGGTGTGCCGCACCGGCCGATCGTCTCCCAGAGCGCGTTGACCGGACCGTCCAGGGTCAGCTTGATCCGCCGCCGTGCAACGGCGGCGCCCCGCAAGATGACCCAGGCGACGCCAATCATGAGGACGCCGAACACCAGCGTCGCCGCGATCCGCCCGGTCAGTGAGCTCAACGCGCTGGTGATTGCCCGCTGGATGAAGCTCAAGACGGTCGAGAGAAACGCACCGGTCAGCAGGAAGGTCGTGACGCCGAGCGCGTTCTTCCTGAACCCCGGTGCGATCCGCTCCATGTGGATGCGCGCTCGCATCAGCATGCGCCGGCCCGGGTCGTCCTGCATGCAGTTCGCCTCGCGCCGCTGGTAGAGCTGCAGCATCTCGTTGGCGACATTCGCCTGATGGGTTCGCACGATGAACTGTGCGACCTGCTGGACGAGGAACGCGGCCACCGGGCCGATGGGTCCGAGCCCCCGGACCTGCACGGGACGGGCGCCATTGCGGTCGAGGACTTCGAGCGCCCGAACGGCGAGGGCATGCGCATGCGGGAACTTGTCGGTTCGCCAGAGGGGCTTGGGCGCCGACAGCTCGAGGACGATGTCTCTGTCCACGTCGTCCTGGGCGCCGAGGGTGTCGAGGATCTGATCGGCCGCCGCGGCATCGTTCTTGCGGAACGCTTGGAAGGCGGCGAACTTCTCGTCGAGATCGTCGAGCAGGAGGCTCTTGTCGATCTCCTGCTCCGCCCGTGGCGTGCTCTCCGTCGCCATGGGCCGGCAGCGTAGTTCGCAGCGGCGGCGGAGGTGGGGGCTTCGATGTCCGCGAGGGTTGGGTAGCCTCCGCTCCATGAGCGAGCTGTCACACCGAGTTGAGTCCCTCGCCGTGTCGGCGACGATGGCGGTGACGACCAAGGCGAAGGAGATGCGCGCCGCCGGGCATCCGGTGATCGGGTACGGCGCCGGTGAGCCGGATTTCCCGACGCCGGAGTCCATCGTCGTTGCGGCACGGGACGCGTTGGCCGATCCCCAGAACCACCGTTACACCCCGGCCACCGGTTTGCCGGAACTGCGCCAGGCGGTGGTGGAGAAGACGGCGCGAGATTCCGGGCTGGTGATCGACGCCTCCCAAGTGGTGATCACCAATGGCGGCAAGCATGCGGTGTACAGCACCTGCCAGATCCTGATCGACCCGGGCGACGAGGTTCTGCTGCCATCCCCGTACTGGGTGACGTACCCCGAGGCGATCCGGCTCGCCGACGGCACTCCGGTCGTCGTCCCCAGCGACGTGACCTCCGGGTATCGGGTGACGGTCGACCAGCTCGAGGCGGCCCGAACGGCCAGGACCAAGATGCTCGTCTTCGTCTCGCCTTCGAACCCCACCGGCGCCGTCTACCCCGAGGACACGGTTCGTGAGATCGGCGCCTGGGCGGCCCAGCACGGCATCTGGGTCATGACCGACGAGATCTATGAGCACCTCGTCTACGGCGGTGCGGAGGCCCCGTCGATGCCGGTCGTGGTACCGGAGATCGCCGACCGCTGCGTCATCGTGAACGGTGTCGCCAAGACCTACGCGATGACGGGGTGGCGGGTCGGCTGGCTGGTTGCTCCGCCGGGGGTCGCTGCGGGCGCGGGCCGGCTGCAGTCGCACATGACCTCGAACGTCAACAACGTCGCCCAAGTCGCCGCCGCGGCCGCGCTGCGGGGCCCGCTCGATGACGTGTTTGCGATGCGCGAGGCATTCGATCGGAGGCGGCGGACGATGCACCAGATGCTGAACGCCGTACCGGGAGTCGAGTGCCCCGAGCCCCAGGGCGCCTTCTATGCGTTTCCCCGGGTCGAAGGTCTCCTCGGCCGCCGCCTGGGGTCCGGCGAGGCATCGACAACCCTCGAGCTGTCGGCCCTTCTGCTCGACGAGATCCAGATCGCCGTCGTGCCGGGGGAGGCCTTCGGAGCCCCGGGCTACCTCCGTCTGTCGTACGCGTTGAGCGACGCCGACCTCGAGGAAGGCCTGAGCCGCCTGCAGCGGCTGGCCGGCTGATTCCTCTTCGCTCCGGCGCTCCTCGCCTAGCCAGGCGGGGGGAGCGACCGTGCCACCGCGTTCAGCGCCGCGGACCAGTGGTCTCGATCCGGGTCGAGGAGCTCGAAGTGGCCGGTACCGGGACGTTCGAGAAGCGCCACGCCGGGATGCTCCGCCGCATAGTTGCGGCTCTGCTCGACCGGGACCAGGAGATCGTCGGTGCCGTGCACCAAGACGACGTCATCCCCGCGCCGGGGCGCTGCCGCGGCGTAGTGGCCCGGGACGTCATCCGGTGTTCCGCCCAGGAACCGGGCGATGCTGTCGTCGCCGACATTCGCCGCGTGTGCGGCGGCGAGGTCGGTGAGCGAGGCGAGACCCAACACTGCGGCCGGGGCGCCGGCCAGCAAGGCGAGCAGCCCTCCCGCCGAGTGCCCGACCAGCAGAAGGCGCCCGGGGTCGGCGCCGGCGATGTCCCTGACGGTGTCGATCGCGGCGGCGACGTCGTCGCAGGTCTGCGGCCAGCCGCCACCGGCGTCGAGCCGGCGGTACTCGACGTTGGCCGTGAGCCAGCCGCGGCGGTGCAGATCGGCGGCGAGGCCGTCGATGGTGTCCCGGGTCCACTCACTCCGCCAGAAGCCGCCGTGGAGGAACACCGCCGTCGGATGTGGGCCGGCGCCTGGTGGGGTACGGAGGTCGACCACCTGGTCATCGTGTGGGCCGTAGCGCAGCTGGTCCACCGGGTTGGTGGTCCGCAACTTCAAGATGCGCAGCCCATCGCGGTAGCCCACGAGACCACGGCCGTAGATCGTGTACAGGCAGGCCGGTGAGGTCACCGAAGCGGGCCGCGAATCGTCGTGGCGCATGATGTCGGAGATGTGGATCTCCACCGCCGGCAGGTCCGTGGCGAGGATCGCATCATGAATGGCGTGGCTGGTATGGGCGAAGGCGCCACCGTTGACGAGCAAGCCGTCGACCTCGCCGCGTGCGGCATGCAGCCGATCGATGATGGCACCCTCGTCGTTCGCTCGGAACGTGAGCACCTCGAGCCCCATGCGCCGCCCCCACTCGTGAACCTTGGCCTCGAGGTCGGCGAGGCTCGCTGCCCCATGGATCTCGGGCTCACGGGTGCCGGGCACGTTCAGGTTGGACCCGTTCACGATGAGGACGCGTTGCATGGACGAAGCGTAGGGGGTGCGTGGAGCGTTCCAACCCCGTCGTGGAGCACATCAGTGATCGCGTCGCCGTCATGCATCTGGGAGAGATCGTCGAGGTCACCGATCGCGTTCGCTCTACCCCACTCCGACGCACCCCTATACGCAGGCCGATCCGGCATTGCTCACGGTCGACGGCAGTGAGAACCACATGGCGGCGTGTCACCTTCGTACCGGCGCATATGTGCATCTGGACCCGATGCGGTAGGCGGCTG
>JBFFFX010000059.1:0-10506 GCA_041557775.1 Acidimicrobiia bacterium
CCGGCTACGCGGCAGCGCGCCGCCGAGGCAGACCTTGCCGATATTGGCACCGTGGCGGCACTTGCCGAGACCGCCGACGTAATCGTGTCGATCTGCCCCCCGCATGCCGCCCGCGATGTCGCCGTGGAGGTCGCCCGCACCGGGTTCGACGGCGTCTACGTCGACGCCAACGCCGTGGCGCCCGCAGTCGCCGAAGACATCGCCGGCTTCTTCACGCATTTCGTCGACGGCGGCATCATCGGCCCGCCGCCGCTGCGCGCCACAACGACTCGCCTGTATCTCGCGGGAGCGTCGGCAGCCCGGGTGGCCGGTTTGTGGGAGGGATCGACGCTGGAGGCCTGCGTGCTCCCCGGGCCCGTCGGCGCCGCCTCGGCGCTCAAGATGGCCTACGCCGGGTGGACGAAGGGCAGTGCGGCGCTCCTGCTTGCCGTCCGGGCGTATGCGGAGGCGGCCGGAGTCGGCGACGCACTGGTAGGGGAGTGGCGCCTGTCGCAACCGGCGCTGCTCGACCGGATCGACCGAAGCGTCCCGAGCCTCGCCGCCAAGGCGTGGCGCTTCTCCGGGGAGATGGAGCAGATCGCGGCGTCGCTCGACGAAGCCGGCCTCCCGCAGGGTTTCCACGAGGCAGCCGCATCCGTCTACGGTGCCTTGGCCGATCTGAAGGGCGCAGCTTCGCCGTCCCTCGACGACCTCATCACCCGGCTGGCCTCGGCACCGGACGCCATCATCACTGGTGGTGGGGACGGCTGAATGCTCCTGGCTCTCCGCTCAGTGTGAGCCGGTGACGATCGCCGTGCCGTAGCAGAGGATCTCGGCGCTCGGGAGTCGCGGGCCGACGTCGGACCAATCGAAGCGGGTGTTGATCACCACGTCGGCTCCCAGGGCCTGGGCATCGTCCAGCATGCGCAACCGGGCCTCCCGGCGGGCCCGGGAGAGCATCGTCTGATACGTCTACACCTCGCCGCCGATGAAGAGTCCTCAGGAACGCGACGAAGGTCTTGAAGTAGTCGGCGGCGATCACGACTTGCCCCACGACGAGCCGGCCGTCGAGCGCGGTCAGCGACGCCGGTGCCTGCTTGGTGTCGCCCTGATGGTGTTGCCCTGGACGAGGCCGTGGAATGCGATGATCTCCCGTCCGGGGATCGCCTCCGTGTCGACGATGATCACACGTACCTCCCGAGGTCCGGTTCCGCGATTCTCCCGATCAAATCTACGGAAGCGCCGAGACCCGTAGTCCGGAGTTCCGCGGCCCCCGGCTGCTCAGTCGGACTCGTGTACCTCGAGATCGACCATGAGGTGGTGGGCAAGGTCCTCGAGGGCTTCCTTCAGCTCCCTCACGGACACCGCGCTCGGCACCTGAACGAGGATGGTGGCGCGGAACAGCCTGCCTCCCCCCATCGGGGCACTGCTCGTTTCGCTCTCCAGCTCTTCGATGCCGACACCGCGCACCGCCAACGCATGGGAGATGTCGTGAACGATGCCCGGGTGATCGAGGCCGACCACCTCGACCGAGAGCCGGGTCCCGCTCTCGACGGGCGGAGTCGGCGGCGAGACCTCGGCCGTGATGTCGAGGAGCCCTTGCGTCTCCAGCGGCTCCAGGTCGCGGATGAGGTCGTCGGTCCGCTCGTCGGGAACCGTCACCATCACGATTCCGGCGAACTTGTCGCCGAGGTGAGCCATGTGGCTCTTCTCCCAGTTGCCGCCGTGGTCGGCGATGACAGCGGAGAGGGCATCAACGAGACCGAGGTGGTCATCACCGATCGCGGTCAACACCAACGTGGCCATACGCCGAGCTTACCGAAGGACGGCCGACCCGAGATCTACAGGAGGCGACAGCATCCCGGCAACGACTCGCAGTGCGGTGCGCGGAGGTTGTCCCGGATGAAGGTGCAGTCCTCAGCCGGTGGCCTGCGACTCGGCGTACGGAGAGTCCGACGCCGGAGACATCTTGTCGTGGAGGCGCAACGGTTTCTTGGTCTTGCGGCGTACGCCGATGTTCAGTACTTCGACGAACACCGAAAAGGCCATCGCGAAGTAGACGTAGCCCTTGGGGATCTTCTCGCCGAGGCCCTCAGCGATCAGCGTCACGCCGATGAGGAGCAAGAAGGCCAGCGCCAGCATCTTCACGGACGGATGCCGATTGACGAACTGATAGATGGCGCGTGACGCCCCGAGCATGACCGCGACGGCTCCCAGGACGGCGATGACCATCACCGCGATGTACTCGGTCATGCCGACGGCCGTGATCACCGAGTCGATCGAGAACACGAGATCGAGCAACATCACTTGGGCGATGACGGCAACAAACGTCGGAGCCACCTTGATCTCTGCATGCTCGTCCTCGCCCTCGAGCTTGTGGTGGATCTCCTTGGTCGCCTTGTAGATCAGGAAGATCCCGCCGGCGAAGAGAACGACCTCTTTGCCGCTGAATCCCCGGCCGAGGGCTTCGAACCACTCGTCCTCCAAGCCGATGATCCAGCCGATCGCAAGGAGCAGCAGAACCCGCATGCCGCCGGCGGCGAGAATCCCCATCCGCCGGGCGCGGTCCTGCTGGTTCACCGGCAGACGGCTCGCCAAGATCGAGATGAACACGACATTGTCGACGCCGAGCACGATCTCGAGCGTCAACAACGCGACGAGCGCACTCCAACCGGAGGGGTCACTGAGCCATTCCACAGCCGAGAAGTTACTCGCTCGCGAGTGCAAGCCGCACATTCATGCGAGAGCGTCCGTTGCGTCTCAGGTGGCATCGTGACCGACCGCCGCCGCCTGTGCCGGCCCGACAGCCCCGGCTTGCGTCGGGCTGTCGGGCCGGGGCTGGTCACCCCGGCGTGGTTCTGTACCTAGTGTCCGCCACCCTCAGCCCGCGTTGAGCCAGCCGGTAGTGAATCGGGATGCGAAGTGATACCATATCAGGATGAGCAAGCAGATTGCGGTACGTCTCCCAGAAGACCTCGTCGAGTACGTCGACGGACAGGTGAGAGCCGGCGCAGCTACCAGCCGGGCCGATGCGGTCGCCCGCGCACTGGCACGTGAACGCCGTCGCACCCGCGCCGCACAAGACCTGGCCATCCTGCTTGCGGAACGTGACGCCGAGGATCCCGATCGACTCGACGACCTTGCCGAGTTTGCCCGCACGCTGCCCATCGAGTGATGCGTCCCATCCAAATCGCTGAACTCGACAAACGACGCCCGGTCCTCGTACTGACGCGGGAACTCGTGCGCCCTGCGATGACCAGGGTCACGGTCGCCCCCATCACCACGCGTCGGCGAGGTCTCGCAACTGAGGTTCCGGTGGGCCCGGAGAATGGGCTGTCCGAGGAGGGCGCGGTCAGCTGCGACAACATTGTCACGATCCCAGCCAGCTCACTCGGACGGGTGGCCGGCTACCTCCTGCCCAGCCAAGAGCCACTCCTCACCGAAGCAATCATGGCAGCCTTCGACCTCGAGTGACCGCCGCCAGTCGTGGTGCATAATCGATCTTATGCACCACAGGACGGATGGTGGGGCGAGCCGTCTCGCAGGAATACGGACGTAGATGCTCGACTGCCACGAGGTCCTGCCGCCTCGTAGCTACGGCGCGACCGTCCAGACTGACAGGGGAGAGGTGGAAGCTGGGAGAGCTGGTGCTGGCGTGCTGTCGCAAGCTGACCGGTTCGATGCTGGTGCTCGGTGGAGCGGTGGTCCTCTCCGCCCTCATCCGCTGCCGCTGCGGCCGCCTCCGCCGCTGGTGTCGTTGTGGCTGACCTCGGGAGGCTCGTGAGTCGAGGACGTTCGCGGAAATCCATGGCATAGGATTGCCCATAGATCGACCCCTGCGGTCGGCCACGACAAGAGGAGGGCACCACAGATCCAACCGTTGGTGCATAGTTGGCATTATGTGCCAGGTGGTGTTGCGGTGCGGATGGATGCTCTCAGATCCTTCATGAGTAGGTAGAGGTGGTGGGGGTTGCCGGGGAGCGGGGTGAAGCCGAAGCGTTGGTAGAAGTTGGCGGCTGTGTCGTCCTTGGCGTGGACGACGACGGCTCGTCCTCCGATCTCGTCTGCAGCAGCGGCGCAGCGACCAAGAGCGTCTCGCAGCAGGGCAGCGCCGAGCCCGGTGCCGTGTTCGGTGTGGTTCAGGCCGAGTCGAGCCAACAGGAACACGGGGATGGGTCGGTGGCGGGGGAGTCCTGCCTTGAGCCGTTGCGCAGCTTCGTCGGGTTCGATGACGTGCGGGGCCAGGGTGTAGAAGCCGACTACCTGTGACCCTCGCTCGAGGATGTAGGTGACGGAGGCGCCGCCGCGCTGATCCGACAGAGCGAACCGGACCAGCCACTCGTTGAGGGCATCGACGCCGCAATCGAACCCGGCGAGGTCGTCGTTAGCTGCGAGTCGCCGCACCGGGTGCAGCGGCGGTGGGTTCACGACGATGGGATCATGTCCGGGCGTGAGAACAGGTCAACGAGGTCGGACACCACGGTGGGGGCGGCGTCGAGGGCGTCCGCAAAGCGCGCGAACTCCTTTGCGGGGAGTGTGATCCGCTGGTGTTCAGCGATCACGGACTCGGCCCGTTGCACGGCGCTCTCTTCGACGAACGCAGTCTTCGATGTGCCCAGCAAGGTGGCGGCTTCTCTCACCAGGGCATCGCTGGAAGCCTTAACCCGGAAGTTCCATCGGTTGTCTCGTGGTGCAGCCGTCATCGCTCAACTCTGTCTACCAGTGTGTACGTACATTGTACAGACGCCGCCGGGGGAGTCAAGCCTGTGACAAGGGGAGCGACCGCTGTCGACCTGGCGATGCTCGCCGGCATCAGGTGCGTATTTGATCTTATGCACCACAGGCGTTTCTCGCCGGTTGGCGGCTACGTCAGGCCAGATAGGGTCCAATGCCCACAACGGACAAAGCTTCAAACACCCGCTCGCGATGCAGTCCGGGTCCGCCCACCGGGACGACGACCTAATGGGGCCCCCTTGATGGAGTACTGTCTCGACTGCCAGCGACCTCTACTGGCTGTTCTTGCACCACAGCGCCCCACCGAAGTGGCGTCCCGAATCCCTCTGGCCTCTCCCGAACAGCCCATGGCGACGCCTCACCGCAAAACTTTACATAACGTGGATTATGGGCGCTACGCCCCGGGGCGCGATCCAAGCCCCGGCGGTTGCGAGTCGACCGGACGCGGGCTCCGGGTCCAGGGGGCGACGCCCGGGCGCAAGCCGTGGTGGCATGTCCCACAACCGACAAGCGAAGGACCGCCGGCCTCGACGAGGAACCGACCCTGCTGCTGCGGACGCGCTTCGCCCCCACGGCACACGACCAGGAGATTGCCGTCGCCTCGACGACGGCGGCACCCGATCGAGGCATCGTGCCCGCTCCTCGATGGCCGGCACGGTGGCTCCGGCACTATACCGTCACAGTGACGCAACCCTCGTCCAGCGAACCGCCGACCGCGATCGACGCAGAGTGGCGCTGGTCCCGCACGGGGCAACCAAGACGGCGAAGAGACGTCCGCCGGCGACCGGCTCTGCCCCGCGGCGTCCGGCGGCCCGCGGACGCGATCGCTGCGTCCCGCCCAGGCGACCCGGGTCGGGGCCCACCGTTGCTCCCCTCTCCGCAGTTTCACCCGTGGGCAGTAGCGTCACTGTGACGCTATCAGTGTCATGCCTGCCGGGCACCTGCTGGCCGCGTTCGCCCCTGCCGCGATCGGTCGTTCGGCGGTGAGGCGACCCGGCCGGGACTTCATATCCTGGTAGCCCGATCGATCGGGCGCTTCACTGCCAGTGGCGTCGGCCATCGCCGGGCTGCCGTATCCCTCGGCGTACGACAACCTCTTCATCGGCGTCGGCCTCGTCTTCAACGGCCTCATCATCTGGTACGCCTGGAGCTGGGCAGCGTGACCGCTGCCACCGGACGGCACTCCTCCCCCACTGTCAAGACCCGGGTACGCTGCTGCCCCATGGACGTGCAAGTGGTGCGCAGCGAGCGACGGCGCAAGACGGTCAACGCCCGGCTGGTCGACGGCGTCTTGCGGATCGCGATCCCCGGCCATCTCTCGCCCGAGGACGAGGCCCACTGGGTCGAGGTGATGCAGCGCCGTTTCGCCGGGCGCATGGACGCAGCTCGGATCGATCTGACCGGGCGGGCTCGCCGCCTCGCCGAGCGCCACGGCTTGTCCCTCCCGGAGTCGATCGAGTGGTCCGCACGGCAGCAGAGCATGTGGGGCTCGTGCACCGTCGCCGCCCGCCGGATTCGCATCTCGCAGCGCGTCGCTTCGTACCCTCGCTGGGTGTTGGACTACGTCATCGTCCACGAGCTCGCCCATCTCGAGCACCCCGGCCACGACGCAGCGTTCTGGGCGGTCGTCAACCGGTATCCGATGGCCGAGCGAGCTCGGGGGTATCTCATCGCCAAGTCCGACGGGCTCCCGCTCGACTGAACCGGGGCGGCGGCGTCAGATGCCCGAAGCCGTGAGGGAGTCGATCACGCCTTGGACTGCTGCCGAGAGGGTCGGGTGAGCGGCCTCGAAACGGCGCACCCCTTCGCGCAGCCGCTCGAGGAGCGCGTCCCGCTCCTCCGTCGTGGGTGCTTCGGCCGCGCCCAGAAAGGCGTCGACATGGTCGGCGAGCTCGCCGGCGTGGTCGTCGCCATCGGCCGCTGCTTCGTGGAGGCGGCCTCGGACCTCCTCGAGATGCTCTCTGGCCTCTTCCGGCATTGGGGCTCCTCCGACGCGTTCGTCGCTCCGACACTACCGGAACGCGTCTCGATCGCGCGTGTACGGGTCTCCGCTGCGGACACTAGGTTGGCCGGATGCAAAACCGACGCAACGCCCTCCCGGTCATCATCCTGCTCGTTCTTCTCGCCGCGTGTGGGGGCGAGGACGTCGCGCCGCGCGCGACCACCGTCGCCACGGGCGATGGCAGCGCCGCGACCGCCACGAGCACGAGCGACGCTGCGTCCACCACGACGATGGGTCCGGCGACAACGTCGACTACGGCAGCTCCCACGACGACCACGGCAGCTCCCACGACGACGACTGCCGCCCCAACCTCAACCGCCGCTCCGGTCACCGCCGAGGGCGCGCAGGCGCGCGCCGCAGCGAAGGTCGATGCCGCCGTTGCCGTGCTCCCGGAGGGATGGATCGCTGAGATCGCCCAGGGTGCCACCGGCTCAACCGAGACCGACGAGGTGTTCGGACCCTGCAGCGGGCCGGACGCCTTTGACCTCTCGCTGCTCGATGACGTGTCGCTGGGGATCGCGGACGCCGATATCGAGTCACCGAACGCCGCGAGCTTCTTCGGCCCACCCCAAGCCTCGATCGAGGCCAGGATCTTCGAATCACCTGCAGTCGCCGCGGAGGCCTTCGCCGTACTCGAGAGGGTGTTGGGTACCGAGGAGGGCCGCAAGTGCATGGCCGAGGAGTTCCTGGCACAGATGAGCGGCGCCGCCGACGGCGAGGAGACGGCTTTTGCCATCGAGGATGTCGTGGTGCCAGGAGCCGACGTCGCCGCCCGCCTCGTATTCGAGTTCGCAACCGATGAGATCTCGTTCTCGATCCGCATCGACCTCGCAGCCTCGCTCGCTGGTGACTGCACGGTCTTTGCGTCGTACATCTCCTTCGGCGAGGACTTTGACGACGCGCTCCGCGACGCCACCTTCGCAGCTGCGGTCGACGCATAGCGACGACTGCGCCCGTCACACTGCCAGCCCGCAGAGAGGGGCGGCCACCGTCCCGCGCCGCTCTCGATCGAGGATCTGATCCGCGCCGGAGGACGCGGTGGCACGCGATGCGGTCACCTGCATACGATGGCACCCGTGACCACCATCATCGTGATCGCCGTCCTCGTCGCCGTGGCGCTCTGGCTCGTGTTCGGGTACAACCGGCTCGTCCGGCTGCGGAACCGGATGCAGAACGCTTGGGCGCAGGTCGACGTACAGCTCAAGCGGCGCTACGACCTCATCCCCAATCTCGTGGCGACGGTGAAGGGCTATGCCGAGCACGAGGCAGCGACGTTCGAAGCCGTCGTGACCGCCCGCAATGCTGCAGTTCAGGCCGGGTCTGTCGGTGATCAGTCGCAGGCAGAGGGCTTGCTGACCGGCGCATTGAAGAACCTGTTTGCCCTGGCCGAGGCCTACCCGGAGCTACGTGCCAGCGACAACTTCCGGTCTCTCCAGGGCCAGCTGGCCGAGGTTGAGGACCGCATCACGATCGCCCGCCAGATCTTCAACGACACGACGCTCACGTACAACAACACCGTGGAGAGCATCCCAACCAACATCGTCGCGAAGCTCACCGGCTTCGAGCGCGGCGAGTTCTTCGAAGTGGACGACGAAGGTCGCAGCGTGCCGAAGGTGGAGTTCTGAAACGGGCGGCGAGCACGCTCCTGATCGCGCTGGTGCTCCTCGCGGTCGCCGGCCCCGCTCTCGCCAAGACGTACAGCCTCCCCGAGGCGCGAGTGGAGATCACACTCAACGCCGACGGCTCCCTCGACGTCCGCGAGGACATCACCTTTGCGTTCGACGGCACCTTCTCGGGGGCCTTCCGCGACATCCCGCTTCGGCGGGGTGAGTCCATCGGCGACGTCGTCGTCAGCGAGGCGGGCGTCGCCTACGTGCCCGGTGCGTCGACGGTTCTCGGCTCCACCGGTACGCCGGGAAGCTACGGCGTCCAGGACATGGGGTTCCAGGTCCGCGTCGTGTGGCACTACGCGGCGATCGACGAACAACGCACCTTCACCATCCGATACCGGATGACCGGTCTCGCAGTGGCGTATGAGGACGTCGTCGATGTGAACTTCCAGGTGTGGGGCGCCGAGTGGCCTGTCGGCCTCGATCAGCTCCGCGCCACGCTGCGATACCCCGGCGACGTCACCGCCGGAGACATCCTCATCTACGGCCATCCTGACTCCGTCGCAGGCGAGACCTCGTTGGGGATCGATGACCTCTCCCCGTCCCTTGCCGCCGCCAACGTGCCCGACCACCAGTTCGTCGAGCTGCGTGTGCTCTTGCCTCGCACCGTGCTGAGCACGGACGCCGGCGCCCGCGTCGTGGCGGCCACGCGGCGGGACGCGATCATCGCCGAGGAGTCGGCGCTCGCCGCCCGCACCGCCGCGGAGCGCGAGGCAAACCGGACGTCGCTGCTCGCCCTCGCAGGACTGGTCTTGGTCGTGCCCGGAATCCTTGCGTTCGGCTACCGACGCTACGGGCGAGAACCCCGGGTTGACTACGACCAGGAGTACGAGCACGCTCCTCCCAGCGACGATGCTCCCGCCCTGGTCAATGCGTTGCGCCGCCAGGGCGCCCCCGACGAAGCCGGGTTCACTGCGACGATGTTCGACTTCCTCCGCCGGGGCATCCTCAGAGCCGAGACGGTGGACATCGAGCGTTCGACCTGGCTGGGCCTGCGGAAGGAGCAGATCTCCGACCTCGAGCTCCGCTACTCCGGGGCTAGCGAGCCGCTACTCCCGTTCGAGCAGTCCGTGCTTAGCATCCTTCGACGGGTGCTCGCCGATGGCCCGCTACCGCTCACCGAACTCCGCGACAAGATTCGGAGCGACGCAGCCGCCAACCATGCAAGCTACACGGAGTACCAATCGGCGACGGCCGAGCAGCTGGAGGCAGATGGGCTCCTGGATCCCGCCGGCCGGCGGTACCCGGGGGTGGTTGCGCTCGGCATCGTCGGCGTTGCCCTGTTCGGCTGGTTCGTGTTGACGCCCTATCTCTCGGCCGTGACCGCAGTCAACACCGGTCTCCTCCAATTCGGCATCGGCCTCGCCGCAGTCCTCGGCCTGATCGTCGTAGTGATCTCGGGTGCGGCACGGCGGGCGTGGGTTCGGCGCACACCGGAGGGAGCATTGCGCAACGCCCGCTGGGAAGCCTTCGAGCGCTATCTCGACGACTTCGGGCGATTCGATGAAGCACCAGCCTTGTCCATTGCCTTGTGGGAGGAGTACCTGGTGCACGCGATCTCGCTAGGAGTCGCCGATCGGGTGCTTGCCGCTGCGCGAGTCTCCGCTCCGGTGGAGCTCGAGCGGCACAGCGACCTCTACTGGTACGGCAACCACGGCTACACGAGCGGCCACTCGTCGAACGCCATCAACGGTATCGGTTCGGCGCTCCACGGCGCCTTCGCCGCCCCATCCTCATCCGGCTCCGGAGGCAGTTTCAGTGGCGGCGGAGGAGGCGGCGGAGGAGGCGGCGGCGGTGGTGCGTGGTGACCGCCGCGGCGGCGTCGCTCTGCCCGGACCCGCAGACGCGACCTGCGCCGGCGAAGCCACCGACCTGGCAGGATCCACCACTTCGGGGCCAGCGACGCTAGGCTCCCAGCGTTGCTCCGAGGCCCGATATCGGGGATCGTCGGGGCCGCGATTGCAGGCTCGAAACTCCAGGGGGTAGATGTCCCAATGCGCCGCATCAACGCAACCTCGCGAATTCGGGTGATGGCGGTGTTGTCTGCCCTTTCCCTTCTTGTTGTCGGCACGGTGTTCGTGGGGACGGCCGCTGCGGACGAGGTGACGGAGACACACACCG
>JBFFFX010000060.1:0-10459 GCA_041557775.1 Acidimicrobiia bacterium
CACCACCTGGGTCAACGCATCATCACCCTCATTGGTGACCGTGAACTGATACTCCACCGCCGTCCCCGGCAACACATCATCCACCAACGCCACCTTCACCAACCCGACACCCGGATCGATCACGTCGACTTCTGCAATGGCGGAATCACTCAGCTGGTTCCCCAGCGAGTCCTGGGCGCCGACGGTCGCCACGTTCGTGGTGTCGACGCTCAGCGATGTGGAGCACGTGTACGTCCAGGTTTCCTCCGGATCGAGGAGGCCATCGCCGTTGGCGTCCCCCCCGGAGAACGTCACGCCGTCGCACTTGTCATCCGTCACGGACACGGCGGCGAGCGGATCGTCGCCGGGGTTCGTCACGGCGTAGTCGTAGTCCACCGTCGTCCCCACGTACACGATCGGCGTCGACGTCGACTTGGCGATCTCGACCATCGGGTGGAGAATCCGCGTGTCCTCCGTCGTCGTGTTGTCCGTCGGATCCGGGTCGCCCACCGTCGACGTCACGGAGGCGACGTTGGTCACCGACGACGCACCATCGAGGGGCGAGTCGGCGACGATGTCGATCGTCGCGGTCTGGTTGGGATCGAGATCACCGAGGGCACAGGTGATCGTGCCACCCGAGACGGAGCATGAACCGGCGCTCGGGGAAGCGCTGATCGGCGTGAAGTCCACCGGCAGCGTATCGGTGACCGTCACCTCGGACGCCGCCGACGGCCCATCGTTCCGCACCGTCAGGCGGTAGCCAACCGGATCGCCGGCCAGGACCGGGTCGGCGATGTCCACCTTGTCGATCGCGAGATCTGCGGAGGGCTGGATCTCGCGGCCGGCGGCGGCGAAGGCGAACCGATCACACGTGTCGCTCGCCCGCAATCGAATCGTGCATTCGGAGGTCGTGATCGGGGGGGTGAACTCCGTCGTCACCGCGATGCCGTCGCCCGCAGCCGTACCCGTCGGCTCACCGAACGTGCCGCCACACGACGACGTCCACTCCCAGGAGTAGTCGTGGGCGCCGCCCTCGATCGTCCCGGTGACCTCCACCGGAGTGCCCTGGAGAAGCGTGGCCGGAGCTTCGATCTCGACGTCGAGCCCCCGTTCGATTCCGGCCAGCAGATGGAAGTTGAAGAAGGCCCGCTGCGCAGCAACGGCGTCGCTCTTGGGACCCTTGTTGAGCGAATGCCCACCGGCATACATCAGGAGGCCGTTGGTCGGGTCGCCGAAGCCGGGCCCATAGGCGAGGACGGTTGCGTCGCCGTTCTCGGCACCGGCGGCGTCCGGGTGGTCAGGGTCGGTGACGAGCAGGGTGGTCGAGTCCCGCCAGCCGTCGGCATCCGGGAGGAAGATCTGCTCAGAGCCGTTGAAAGTGGCCCCGTCCATCGATCCGATGAACTGCATGATGGGATCGGAGCCGAGTGGCGCGTTGTATTCGTACGGAGGGGTGCCGTCACCGTGATCTCCGAAGCCCACCAGTGTGCTCGCCGAAAGGAAGTTCATGTCCGGATCGGTGTCGGCGTCGTCGGGATCATCGATACCTTCGAGGACGCTGATTGCATGGCAGCCGGCGAAGATGAACCCTCCTGCTTCGTTGAAGGGCAGCAGGTTCTGGTGTGTCGCCCACTCCGGGTCCGCATGCGGCATCACATAGAGGTCGTCGCAGGTGTCGAGATCCGAAGGAAGCCCGATCTCGTAGGACTCGCTGCCGATCTCGGCGTTCCGGTAATAGGGCAGTGCCAGCTTCTCGCCGTTCTCCTCGTCCATCACCACGTTCGGCCAGCCGCCAAGCGTCTCGTAGAGCGGCGCGGCGAAACCGACGGGAAGCGGGCCATCGACGACGACGCCCTTGCCGCGCCACAGGCCGACGATGTCGCTCGCCAGCGTTGCGAACTCGGCACGAATGACGAACGCGCTCCCGCGATAGTCCTTGCCGTTGGCGGAAAAGTCGATCTCGTCGACGTTGATGTCCTTGACCTTCTCCCCGCGGATGATCCAGTCGACGGGGATCTCCGCATTTCTGATGAGGTCGTAGATGAGCCCATAGGGCTTCAGCCCGGTCTCAACCGTCTGCACCTGGCCCATGTCGATGATGTATGCACCGGCTTCATAGCTCGCGTCGGTCGGATTCACCGGCGCTGCGCTCTGCGCAGGCGCGGCCGATCCGAGCGCGAACAACGTGCTGGTCACCAGCAGCCAAGCCATCGTCGCGGCAATGGACGACGGGCGGACAACGGCGCGTCCGACCGCGGCGATCCCGCACGCGACACGCGCCAGCGCCGCTCTCGTTCGCCACAGCACCCCGGTGGCAAAGGTGGCGACGACCGTCCACGTCGCCGCGACCAGAGCCGGGTTGTGTCCGGCTTCGGAGGCGACACCGCAGACAGTGCAAGCGCTCGCGCGAGCGGTGGAGAGTGCGTGCAGCACCACTACCGCTGCGACTACAACGAGGATGCGGAGGAGACGCGTCCCCCACAGACGAACAGTGCCCTGGCCCATGGGCATACCCCTTTTGATTGTCCCCTGTGATCGCAACCCTACTTACGCGATCACACCGCAACCGTATGAGATGAGGGGCCGGTCGCCTATCCGTCGACCGCCTCATTCGTCTCTCGCGGCCTCGATACGCATGGAGTCTCGAGGAGCGGCCCCGATCGGACCGCCCTCAACCGTGTCCGCTCGCCGCCTCAGTCGAGCCGGCCCGCCACGACCAACGCACCCCCTGCCAGCAGCAAGAGCCCGCCGATGACGCCCAACGGGCGGAGCAGCTCGTGGGGCCCCGTGAATGGCAAGCATTCCGCGCCGGCATTCGGTCCGCCCGCGACGACATAGCCGTCCGCCGTCTCCACGCACACGCCCTCATCGTTCGAGGCGTGCGCATCACTGCTGGAACCAGCCAACACCAAGCTTGCGAGGGTCGTCGTCGGCGGCGGTTCCGTCGTCGGCGGCGCCTCCGTCGTCGTGGTCGTCGAGTCGACCGGCAGCGGTCCCGTCGTCGTCGTCGTCGAGTCGACCGGCAGCGGTCCCGTCGTCGTCGGCGCCTCCGTCGTCGTGGTCGTCGAGTCGACCGGCGGCGGTTCCGTCGTCGGCGGCGCCTCCGTCGTCGTGGTCGTCGAGTCGACCGGCAGCTCGCTGATGATCACCCCGACCCACACCGACAACTCGCCGACGGCCGCAATGACGAGCGGATGCCGCCCCCGCGGGAAGGTGCCGAGGTCGTACTCCGCCGCGTCGCCGGGCGCCGGAGGCAGAAACAACCGCTCTCCAATCGCCACGGTCCCAACGCCGTTGGGAGAACAGTTGTTGGTGATCACCAGACGGACATTGGCGTCGCTCTCGAGCCGGAGCCGTATTGTCTTGCTGTCCCCGGTCCACAGGCGCAGCGATTCGCGAGGCTGACTCACTTCACAATCGGCAAACGCTCCGGGAACGGCGATCGCAACGAACAACGGTGCGAGCAGTGCCGGCACAACGAAGCGGTAGAGCCACTGCCCGAACGGCAGCGATTTACCCTGGCCCATGGGCATCCCCCTTTGATGCAATTTGTCCCCACGACGTGCGGGCAACCCCTAACGCCTGCACGCCTCGCCGAACGGTAGGCGCTCACCGTCGACTTCGACATTGGTCGACGGACCCATCTTCTCCGGCAGACAACCACCAGCGCCGGCAGTGCTGCCCGCACGGCCTCGCGACGCTCCCGCTCCCTGGCGTTGGGCTGACCCGTTTGCAGCAGTCTCGACATGCTCGATGAAATCTGTCCTGCGGCTTCCCTAGAATCTCTCGGCATGGCAAGCGACAAGCGGGAACGGCAGCGAGCGAACCGCGAGCTCAAGCGCGCGGAGCTCGCGAAGACCAGGCGGCGCCAGACCATGATCACGAGGGGGCGCCGCATCGCGATCTCGGTCGTCATCGGCGTGCTGGCCCTGGCAGCACTGCTTTTCTTCGGATCCTCGAGCGAGGCCGCCGCGGCGCTCGCCGGGGCGTGGGCCATGCCGGCCGCGTGACCGTTGCCGGTCGATCTCCACGTCCACAGCACGCGCTCCGACGGCACCGATTCGCCGCGTGAGGTCGTCGCTCTCGCCGCGGCAGCCGGCCTCACCGCCGTGGCGCTCACCGATCACGACACTCTCGACGGCATCGCCGAAGCCACAGCCGCCGCGGACCGGCACGGCATCCGTCTCGTTCCCGGCACTGAACTCTCGGTCGACTGGCCGACGGGCACGATGCACATGCTGGTCTACTTCTTGGAACCGGTCGCGGGACCGCTCCAGGATCGACTAGAGGCGATCCGGCAGGCGCGAGCGACGCGTAATCGTCGGATCTTGGAACGCCTCGCTCACCACGGCATCGTCATCGAACACACCGACGTCGTCGCCGAGGCCGGCGGCGGTGTCATCGGGCGCCCGCACATCGCCGCCCTGCTCGTGGCGCGCGGCCACGTGGCCGACATGACCGACGCGTTCGACCGGTGGCTGGCGAAGGGCCGACCGGCGTACGTCGACCGGATACGGCTCGGAGCGCACGAAGCCATCGCCCTTGCCCGCGAATCGGGCGCGGTGCCGGTCATCGCCCACCCCCACACCCTCGGCATCGCCGCAGATGACTACCGGCGTGCCTTCGAGGAGCTCGCCGCCGCCGGGCTCGCCGGTGTCGAGTCCTACTACTCGGAATACGAGCCGGCGTTGCGGAATCATCTCGCCGGTCTCTGCGCCAAGCTGGGGCTCGTTGCCACCGGTGGGTCCGACTACCACGGCCGCTACAAGCCTGGCCTCGCGGTCGGGAGCGGCCGGGGCGACCTCGCAGTGCCGGACGAAGTGATCGCCGAACTCGATGCGGCCCGCGGCGAGGCGACGGCGTGATCCCGATCCTCGGTCCGCTCTGGGCGATCTTCGGCCGCTTCTACCGCGCCGTGCGTAGGGGTCTCGACGATCCAGAGTTCCGCGGCCTCTTCTATGCGACCGGAACGATCGTCGCCTCGGGCACGGTGTCGGTGCGCATCGCCGAGGGGTGGGGGTGGATCGACTCGCTCTACTTCACGGTGATCACGCTCACCACCGTCGGCTACGGGGACCTCACCCCCAGCCGCCCGTTCACCAAGATCTTGGTCGTCGTTCTCGTGCTGCTCGGCATCGGGATCCTGGTGGCGTTCATCGAGCGCGTCGCCCGTCTCGCAACCGAGGACGCCGCAGAGGCGCGGACTCGCCGCCGGCAGCGGCGCACCAAGCGACGGAACGGCAACGCCGAATAGCCGTGCGTCGCGGGGAGGTTGCCGACGCTCGGGAGGGCCAAGCCCCAAAGCCGCCGCGCGCTCGGCCCGCCTGAGACCTTTGCCTCAGCACCCCCGAGAGGTGGGCGGGGCAACGGCTCGGGCCTGCGGCCGCTCTCCTCGCCCCCCTCGATTCGCTTCGCTCATCGATCCCCCCGATGGGGGGATCATTCGCAGCCACCGGCGGTCGGGATCCGCCGTTGCCCGCGCTGCTGGGTGGCCACGTGGCACGGCTCCCGCGGAAGCCAAGCAGCCGGGAGTGCCGACAAACTGCAGCAGAGCAGACCGAGGCGTCAGGCTTCGTCGGGCTCTGCCGTCTCCGCCCAGCCCGTGGCGTCGTACGTGTGAGACGGAAGTGCCGCCGGGATCTCCCGGGGCCGCCAGGCCAGCGCCCACGGACTGGGCCGGGGCCGGCGGCTGGGTTGCGCCCGGGCGGTTGCCTCACCGTCGAGCAGGTGGCTGATGATCGCTCCGATCGCCGCGGTCGTCTCGGCGTCGGCCCCGCCCGTGATCTCGTACTTGTACTCAGACATCGGAGTGCTCCACCAGCTCGATCAGGGTGCCGGCGAACTCCTTGGGATGCACGAAGGCGATCCGCGCCCCGCGGCCACCGATGCGTGGCGTCTCGTCGATCAGCCGGGCGCCCTGCTCAGCCAGGTGCGCCAGCGCCGCCTCGATGTCGGCCACGGCGAACGCGACGTGATGCATCCCCTCGCCCCGCTTGGCCAGGAAACGGCCCACCGGCGAACCGGCGTCGAGTGGTTGGAGGAGCTGCACGAACGAGCCGCCGACGGGCAGCATCGCCTCTTCGACACCCTGTTCCTCGACGACCTCGCGGTAGAGCGGCGTCACGGCGTACTGCTCGCCAAAGCGGGCCACCGCCTCGTCGAGATCGTGGACGGCAATCGCCACGTGGTCGAGGTTGTAGGGGAACACGGGCGAAGTATGCCACGCGGTGCGCCGGCCGGATCGGGACCGGAATGGGCGCAGAGCCCAGGACGTACACTCTGGGCAGCACGGGAAGGGTACGTATGACAAATCCGGTGATTTGCTCCATCGCCCGCACCCCCATCGGCCGGTTCAACGGCGCATACACACCACTGACGGCGATGGAGTTGGGGGGCGCGGCGATTCGCGGGGCGCTGGAGCGGGCGGGCCTGGCGCCCGGCACTGTCGACGAGGTGTTGTTCGGGCACGTGATCCAGGCCGGGCAGGGCCAGATCACCGCGCGCCAGGCGGCGGTGCACGCAGGGATCCCGATGACGGTTCCCGCAACGACCATCAACAAGGTGTGCCTGTCCGGCATGACAGCGATCGCCGAGGCGGCGCGCCACATCCGGCTCGGTGAGGCGCAGTTCGTCGTGGCCGGCGGCATGGAGTCGATGACGAACGCCCCCTACGTCCTGCCCAATGCGCGGCAAGGTCTGCGGATGGGCGACGCCACCCTCATCGATGCCATGAACCACGACGGCCTGTGGTGCGCCTTCGACCACTGCATCATGGGGGAGAGCTCCGACATCAAGAACCGGCAGCTCGGTATCGACCGCGCCGAGCAGGACGAGTGGGCCGCGGCAAGCCACGCCCGGGCACAAGCCGCCACCGAGTCCGGTGGCTTCGCCGACGAGATCGTGCCGGTCTCGGTTCCGCAACGCAAGGGTGACCCGCTGCACGTCGCCGCCGACGAGGGAATCCGCACGGCAACCACAGCGGCGAGTCTCGGCAAGCTGCGGCCGGCCTTCACGGGCGAAGGCACCATCACCGCAGGCAACGCCTCCCAGATCTCCGACGGAGCGGCCGCGGTGATCGTCGCCGATCGCCCGTCTGCGGAGGCCGCAGGGCTGCCCATCATCGCCGAGATCGTCGCTTACGGGCAGACGGCCGGACCTGATGCCACGCTCCACGAGCGGCCCGCCGAGGCACTGCGCATCGCATTCAAGAGGTCCGGTCTCGAGCCATCCGACGTGGCCCTCTACGAGATCAACGAGGCTTTCGCCGCTGTAGCCCTCCACTCGGCGAACATGCTCGACGTCGGACACGACCGCGTGAACGTGCACGGCGGCGCCGTGGCCCTCGGCCACCCGCTCGGCGCGACCGGAGCACGCATCACCGTCACGCTCATCAACGCGCTCCGCCGGCGAGGCGGCGGTATCGGTGCCGCCGCGTTGTGCGGTGGCGGCGGACAAGGCGACGCCCTCGTGGTGGAGGTACCCGCATGATCCCAGAACGACCGGACCGCAACCTCGCCCTCGAGCTTGTTCGCGTCACCGAGATGGCCGCCATCGCTGCGGCCCGGTATCAGGGACGCGGCGACAAGAACGCCGTCGACCAGGCTGCCGTCGATGCGATGCGGCACATGCTGTCGACCGTCGACATGGACGGCATCGTCGTCATCGGCGAAGGCGAGAAGGACGAAGCCCCGATGCTGTACAACGGCGAGGTCGTGGGGAACGGCCATCTGCCCAAGGTGGACGTCGCGGTCGATCCCGTCGACGGCACGCGCCTGACGTCCCAGGGTCAGCCTGGGGCCCTTGCGGTCCTGGCGCTGGCGGAGCGCGGCTCGATGTACGCACCCGGCCGTCTCGTCTACATGGACAAGATCGCCGTCGGAGAGGACGCCGCCGGGTCGATCGACATCGAGGCGCCGGTCTCGCACAACCTGGCTCGCGTCGCCAAGGCGAAGGAGAAGAACGTCTCCGACCTGACCGCCGTCATCCTCGACCGACCGCGCAACCATGAGTACGTGCGGCAGGCGCGGGCTGCCGGAGCCCGCATCGCCCTCATCGGCGACGGCGACATCTCGGGAGCGATCTCCACCGCCAAGCGCGACAGCGGCATCGACATCCTCTTCGGCATCGGCGGCTCACCCGAGGCGGTGACGGCGGCCTGTGCGATGGCTGCCCTGCGCGGCGAGATCCAGTGCAAGCTGTGGCCGCGGGACGACAGCGAACGGGAGTTCGCGCGGGACGAGGGCTTGGACCTCGACCAGGTCATCACGATGCGCGATCTCGTCAACTCGGATCACACCTTCTTCGCCGCTACCGGTGTGACCAGTGGTTCGCTGCTCCAAGGAGTCGAGTTCTACGGCGATCGGGTGGAGACCCACAGCGTGGTGATGCGCTCGGAGAGCGGCACGGTGCGCTTCCTCGAAGCGGCCCACCGCGCCGACCGGCTCCGCCAGAGCAACACGCCCGGGGTACGTCCGACGCGCTGAGCCGCGGCGCAGAGCCAGCCGCAGCGCGGAACGGCGCTCGACACGAGACGGAGCGGCGCGTGCGCGGCGCTCGTCAGCCGGGGATGTCGCCGGAGACCGGGAGCTCGACGACGAAGCGAGTCCCGTCGGTGTGCCGCGGATCGACGAACACCCGGCCGCCATGGCGTTCGACGATGTCGCGGACGATGGCGAGACCCAGCCCCGTTCCTCCGGTTGCCGCACTGCGCGCCTCGTCGACCCTGGCGAAACGCTCGAAGACGCGCTCGCGATCCGGAGCAGGTATCCCCGGCCCGTCGTCCTCGACCACGAGCCGCACCGCCCCGTCTGCGACCGCCACCGACGACGCCACCCCGGCGGAGGCGTGGCGCACGGCGTTGTCGAGCAGATTGCGGATGGCGCGCGCCAACTGGTCGGCACGGCCGCCCACCGTCGTCACCGGCGCGGCAGAGACGGTGACCGGAACCCGCGCATCGCCCAGCCGCGCCACCTCCTGCTCCAGGAGCTCGCTCACGTCGACCGACGTCGCCGAGCGATCGAGATCGCCTGCATCGCTGCGGGCAAGGTAGAGGAGGTCTTCCAGCATTCGGCCGAGACCCTCGACCTCCTCGGCCACGCTGCGATGGGTCGCGGCGAGGTCGGCGCGCTCCGGATGGGCCAAGTCGACCTCCACCTCGCTCTTGATTCGTGTGAGCGGGTTCCGCAGCTCATGAGAGGCATCGGCGACGAACCGCTGCTGACGGCGCGTGCTCTCCTCGATCCGATCGAGCATCCGGTTCATCGTGGCCGCGAGGCGGCCGATCTCGTCCGCCGTGGCCGGCTCGGGTACCCGCCGGTGCAGCTCGCCACCCGAGATGGCCGCCACCTCACGGCGAATCGCCTCCACCGGGCTGAGCGCCCGGCCGACCAGCCACCACACGATGCCGGCGAGCAGCGCCGCGGCGAGAGGAATGGCCACCATCAGCGCCCGCGCCAGAGCTGCCGCACTGTCCTTCACGTCGTCGAGCGTTCCCCCGACCAGCAGGGTCGTCGTCCCGCCGGGGACCGGGATGCGCCGGGTGAGCAGGCGGAACGGGTCGTCGTCGACCTGCGGCACGTCCGCCGAGGACAGCACCTCGGCGCCCTCCGGGAGACGCAGGTTCAGTTCGATCCCTGCCACGTTCTCGCTTGTGGCGAGGATCGACCCGTCGGCGGCCACCACCTGGACGAAGGTCTCGTCCGCGCCGAGCCCCAGACGCTCCGGCAGCTCGCCGGCGCGCAGCACGGCCTCGAGATCGTCGGCTCGCTGCAGGAGGCTGTCGTCGATCGCGCTCGTGAGCGCACGGCGCTGCAGCAGGACCAGCGCGATGCCGGTGACGACCAAGACCACCACCACGATCAGCGTGGCGAGCGCGGTGATGCGAAAGCGCACGGAACCCCTGACACGGTCCCAGCCGGTGGCTTCTCGTTCAGCCGCCATCGCTCGCCAACCGGTAGCCGGCGCCGCGCACCGTCTCGATGGCGCGGCGGTCGAACGGCTCGTCGATCTTCTTGCGCAACCGGCGGATGTAGACCTCGACCACGTTGGGATCACCGTCGAAGTCGAAGTCCCACACGCCGTCGAGAATCTCGTACTTCGTGAACACTTGGCCCGCTCGCCGGAGCAGAAACTCGAGCACGTCGAACTCACGGGCGGTGAGGCCGAGTTCGGTCGCGGCCCGCCACGCCCGCCGCTCCGCAGGATCGATGCGCAGGTCTCCCGCCGCCGCCGGCGACGGTGCGCGGGATGCGGCCCTGCGCAACAGTGCGTGGACCCGGGCCACGAGCACCGGCCAGCTGAACGGCTTCTTGAGATAGTCGTCCGCTCCGGTGTCGAGCGCTTCCGCCTCGTCGAGGTCGCCCTCCTTGGCGGTCAGCATCAGGATCGGGGTCCAGTCGCCGGCTTCGCGCAGATCCCGGCATATCTGGTAGCCATTGCGGCCCGGCAGCATGATGTCGAGGATGATCAGATCGAACGAGCC
>JBFFFX010000061.1:0-10448 GCA_041557775.1 Acidimicrobiia bacterium
CCCTGCAGCACCTCCTCGATCACCTGGTGGGGGTCGGCGCTGTACCCCACGCGCGCTCCCTTCCCGGCCATCGCAAGCGCTCGCTTGACCACGATCTCGTCCACACGGGCAACGTCCAGCGTCGCGACTGCGGGCTCGTTGGCGAACGGCAGGTCGGCGCGGATGTCGCAGATCAGGAAGCGGTCGTCGAACGTCCGGCCGCCGAACGGGAGGTCGAGGATCTTGCGAGTCGTACTGCCGGCTCCGTCGGCACCGATGGCGTAGGCCCCGATCGCGCGGGCCTCCCCGTCTGCCGTGTTGGCGACGACCTCCACCTCGTGCTCCCGGTTGAGGATGTCCATGACGCGGTGGCCGTGGCGCAGGTCGATCAGCGGTTGTGCGGCAACGGCTCGTGCGAGGTGGTGCTCGGTGCGATCCTGGCCGATGTTGACGAAGGGCGGAAAGGCGCGCTCACCGATCTCTGGGAAGGTGATTTGGAACAGCTCGTGCTCGCGGTAGTACGTGCGGCCGAGGGTCCAGGTGACGCCCTCCGCGGCGAGCACCGACCCGCAACCGATGCGCTCGAGGACGTCGAGCACATCGCTCTGCATGCAGAGAGCCTTCGACCCCAGGGGGTCGCGCTGCTCGGATGCCTCGAGGATCACGACCGGGACTTCGAAGCGGGAGAGGAGCAGGGCGGCCGTCATGCCGACGGGTCCTCCGCCGATGATGACGACGGGACTCGATGGCATCGTCTAGTCCTGCAGCTCGGCCCAGATTGCCCGGTCTCGCTCCGCCGTCCAGATACGCGGATTGGCGCCGGCCAGCTCGTCCCACATCCGGACGACGTCGAAGGGCAGGGTGTGCTCGAAGATCGGTCAGCCGCCGTATTCCGGAGCGAGCGCCGCATGGGCCGCGGCGAAGGCCTCCTTCATCGTGCCGGTCCTGGCCTGCACGGCGACGACGGCCTCCTTCAGCGTGAGCAGGAAGCGCCGGGTCTGGTCGACGGCCCGCTGCACCTCGCCCTCGCGCACCACCTTGCCGCGACCGCCGACCAGCGTCTCGGCGCCGAGCGCGGCGACCCGGTCGAGGGTCGTCGTCATCCAGTCGAGGTGGTAGGCGTCCCCGGTGTAGAGCGCCGCCTCCGACTCGACGAGATCTCCGGCGAACAGGATCCTCTGCTGCGGCATCCACGCCACGATGTCGCCGCGGGTGTGGCCGCGGCCCAGGTAGGCGAGCTCGACCCGGCCGCGGTCGCCGCCCAACTCGATGGTCATCCGGTCGGAGAAGGTCAGCGTCGGCCAGGTCAGGCCCGGAATCGTGTCGGCGCCCTGGAAGAGCCGGGGCATGCGGCCTGCCTCGGATGCCCAGTCCTCCATGCCGCGCTCGGCAATGAGATCCCGCGTGTTGTCGTGGGCGACGATCACGTCGGCATCGAACGCGGCGGCGCCCAGCGTGCGCACTGCGTGATAGTGGGAGAGGACCAGGTAGCGGACGGGCTTGTCCGTGTGGCGGCGGAGCTTGTCGAGCCACAGGCCCGCCATATACGGCGTCGCCCTGGCCTCGAAGCAGATCAGGAAGTCCTCGCCTTCGATCGCCCCGACGGTCGGATCACCGCCCGCGGTGAGGGCGTAGACGCCGTGGTCGAGAACCTCGAGGACCTCCTCCTTGTCCTCCAGGTCCGCCTCGGAGGCAAACGGCTTGCTGCTCATGGGCGCTCCAAGACCTCGCCGCCACTGCGGGTCGCAGGGTAGGCGTGCCGCGAGATCGATCGCCGCGCCCGGGCCGATCACGATCCGCCGGTCGTACCCCCTCCGGCAAGCTCGGCGGCGGTGCTCACGCCGGACCAGCGGTCCAGTTCGGCAGCCAGGTCGAGCCGCTCCACGACGGCCTTGTCGGCGTACTCGCCCCACGCAGACCGGGGAAGCATCCACATGATCTCGAACTCGTTGCCCGAGGGATCGATGCCGTAGAGGCTCTTCGTCGCACCGTGCGACGACTCGCCGCTCAGGTGCCCGGCTTCGAGGAGGGAGGACCGCAGCGCCGCAAGCTGATCGATCGTGTCGACCTGCCACGCCAGGTGATAGAGCCCCGCCCGTCCCCGCTGGGGGCGGGGCGCCTCGGCGCCGAGACCGAACAGCCCGAGATCGTGGTGGTTCGACGAGTCGGCAGCGCGAAGGAAGGCGGCGTTCATCCGCGGCTCGGTGGTCACGACGCCGAAGCCGAGCACGGACGTGTAGAAGGCAACCGCCGCGTCGAGGTCGGTGACGAACAGCACGGCGTGGTTGAGGCGGCGGATGCCGGTCATGGCGGGCCGATCAACCGTCGTCCGCTTCGACCTCGGACTCGTTCCAGTCCTCGATGCAGCGCTCGACCAGCGGGACGGGCATATTGGCCCGGGTGAGGTCGCGGCTGGAGACGTGGAGGCTCGGCGGGACCCGGGGATCGAACGATCGCAGGTAGGCCTTCGAGTTGGCTTCGAGCTGTTCCCACCCGCTGGACAGCATGTCCCCGGTGGGCCCCACGATCTCGCGCGCCGCGGTGCCGATGTCTCGCGACAAGTAGCGGCGGCCGCGCCGGCGTGCCTTCCACTCGTCGAGGAAACTGCTGAGAAATCCCATGGCGTCTCGTCTTCCGGCGTCGTCGCCGTCAATCTACCCGCCTTCTGCGTCTTCGTCACCGGTCGGCGGGTGCTCGCTCGAGCACGTCCTCGGCGTCGATCCGGCGGCAGAGGGCCTCGAGACGGTCCCGCCGGGTCCTCGCCACGCGAGGTCGGCGACCGATTCGGCGAGGGGAACGTCGCGGGCGAACACCGGCTCGCTCCCGGCCGCCTCAGCCCAGGCCCTCGACGACTTCCTTGAAGCCGATGAGGCCCAGGCGCAGCGACTCGGCGAGCCGGGCCAGCTCGGTCCCGGCGATGTCGATCTGGATGGGGACCGAGAGGTTGACCGGCACTTCGGTGGCGATGGGGACCGTCTCGTTGATCGGGAAGTCGAGCGTGAGATCCACCGGCACGGTGACGTCGATGGGCACCGTTACGTCGAGCGGGATGTCGATCCCAAACGGTCCCTGGATCGTGATGGTCGTCTCGATGGTCTCGTTGATCGGAATGGAGGTGTTGACCGGGACGGTGATGACCCGGTCGAGAACGACGTCGACATCGATCGGGACCACCTCGTTGATCGGCACCTCGAATTCGAGGGAGGAGCTCTGGAAGTCGTCGAGTCCCACCACGGCCTCGTCCAAGGCGCCGCTGACGGTGGGCGCCAGACCGCTCAACTCGTTTTGGAAGCCCGTCACCTGCGACGCGAAGAGGGCGGCACCGCCTTCCACTCGGTCGAGGTCGGTGCGGAGTGCAGCGACCTCGTCGCCGAGCGCGGCGTTGTCGTCCTCCAGGGAGGACACGCGCCCGAAGAGCATGGCCGCGAGCACCGCGAGGCTGACGATCACGAGGCTCAGCAGCACGATCACCGGAGCCAGGAGACGATCGGCCGCCCGGGTCCGCCGCGACTCGGCGCCGGTGTCCGGGCCGGTGACGAGCGTGGCCTCAGATGTGTCCATATCGTGCCTCTCCATGTCGGCCGCCTCCTCGGGGGCGGCGGTCGAAGGGGTACCGCGTCCGCGGCGCATCCACAGCGCGACCGCGAGCGCGATGATCGTGACGATCCCGGCGCCGAGGAAGGTCTCGGCCAGCGCCGACGTGGTGACCTCGGCCTGAGCGTCTTGGAGCGCTGCGGCGTAGCCGGGGTCGCCCAACGGCGGCAGCTCGACGTTCTCCCGGAACTGGTTGAAGCGGTGCAGCCCCCATGCCGTCAGCCCGGACAGGCCGACGCTCAGCCCGATGAGTCGGAGCACGATCACGAGGCTGGCTGCGGTCCCGCGCCGGTCCGGCGGGGCGCCGTCGACGACGGCGGCGGTGGTCGGCGCGACCACGAGCCCGAAGCCGGCGCCGAGCACACCGAGCTGCGCCGCCATCAACGGGTAGGCGGTGTCGACCTCCCATCCGATGCCCATCGCCAGGTAGGCGGCCGCGGCCAAGCCGAGACCGAGCAGTACGGGCGGGCGGTACCACCACCGCTCGGTGAGCCGCCCGCCCACGTAGGCCGTCACTGCCATCGCGGCGGTCAGGGCACTCAACACCCAGCCGGCGATCACCGCCGACCGCGCGACGCCGACCTCCACGACGTTCACGAACAGCGGCACGTCCACCATTGCGATCACGAGGGCGGCGCCGACGAGGAAGTTGATGATCACCGCAGCGGTGAGATTGCGCCCGGAGAACAGGTGGAAGTCGATCAACGGCTCCGCCGCACGCCGCTCTCGGATCACGAACGCGATCGCGGCGATCACCGCCACTGGGTAGAACCAGCGGAGGCTCTCTCCGGTGGACCCCGTCAGCTCCTCGAGCCCGGTGACGGATTGGATCTCTGCGGTGCCGAGCAGCGCGAGGTTCAGTGAGACCAGCGCCAAGGTGAGCGTGAACGCACCGGTCCAGTCGATTCTGCCGGTGTGCACCGGTCGGTCGTAAGCGGCGAGGGCCCACCATGCCGCGGCGATGCCGACCAGGGCCAGCGGGATGTTGAGGTGGAATTGCCACTGCCATGACAGGTAGCGGACCAACATGGCGCCGAACAGCGGGCCCCACACCCAGCCGAGGGTGTCGATCGCGCCGAGGATGCCCAGTGCCCGTGCCCGGCGCTCTTCGCGGAAGGCGTCGCCGATGACGGCCATCCCGATGGGCACGAGGGCGCCGCCTCCGATCGCGGTCAGCACCCGGCCGACGAGGAACGGACCGAGCGTGCTGGTGCGCGGGATCATCACCGAGCCGATGAGGAAGAGTGTCAACGCCGCGAGGTACACGCGGCGGCGCCCGAGCAGGTCGCTCAGGCGGCCGGCGAAGGGCATGACGGCCACATAGGCGATGAGGTAGGCGTTGACGATCCACGCCGCGTCGTCGAGCCCATCGGGCAGGACGATGCCGAGGTCGCCGATGATCGGTCGCAGCATCGTGGACACGACGGTGAGATCGTCTGCGGCGACGAACACGCCGAAGCCGACGACGGCGAGCACCATCGTGGGAGAGGCGCGGCGGCGCATCGCCTCAGCCATCACCATCGAGGTCGGGAACCTCGATGGTGATGTCGGCGCCGTAATCGAAGAATCGGAGGCGCCAGTCGCTCTCCGCGCCCCGGTACAACGTGGTGAAGTTCACCTCGCGCACCGAGCCGTCCCTGGGGTGGAGCCAGAGATCGAGCACGACGTCCTGTTGGACGAGACCTGCCGTGATGACCTCGATGCGCTCTTCGCCGGCTTCGCCGCGCACGTGGTACAGCTCTTCGCCGCGGCGTGTCTCGAGGCCGACCAACGCGCCGCCGATCAGCTCGCCGGCCAGCAATGGGCGCCATCCGAGATCGGGGTCGAACAGCGTCGCCGGGTCGAAGGCGTACCCCTGCGGGGTCTTTTCCCAGTCGCCCGTGACGACGTTGGAGATCCAGGTCTCGCCGTCGATCGCGACGGCGCCGATCTGGACGGTGAGGTCGTTGACGGCGGCGACGAGGACGGCGTCGGCGGCGCTCGGCGCCTCGTACCGGCCCTCGGCGCTCACGAACTCGACGGCGTCGAAGGGGTCGATGTACACGGGCGCGCCGCCCCGCTCGATGGTGAAGCGCACCGTGTCGACGGTCCCCATCGTCTCGGCGGCGGCAGCAAGTACCGCCTCGGTGTTCGGCGGCAGCGTCGGTCCCGGGGGCAACGTCGTCGTCGGCTCCGCGTCGGTGCCGCCGCACGCCACCATCATGAGCGAGGCTGCGAGGGCGAGGACGGAGATTGAGAATCTGGGACGCAAGCGACGCTCCTGGCGGATGCGGCCACGATACCGGGGCCCCGGGGCTTTCTTCCTCAGTTGGTCTGACACCGGGCCCGGCCCGCACGGTTACGGCGTGCGCGTCCGACCGAATGCGACCGCTCGCGTGGGAACGGGTCGCTGCTAGAAGTCGAAGCCCAGTTCCCCCGCGTCGGTCACTTCCGAGGGGTCGGGCTCGGCGAGGTCGATGGCGGCGCCGTAGTCGTAGAACTCGAACGACATGGTGAGACGCTCGAAGTCCCCGCCCGTCGCCGCCGCGCCATCGATCTCCATCGTGTACCGGTAGACCAGTCCGTCGTCGCCGATCCACAGGTCGATGGGCAGCTCGTCGTCGGGCTGGATGCCCTGCCCTTCCAGCTCAGCCTGCTCTTCGGGCGTCGCCCGCTCGAGCAACGCTGCGCTGTCGACCACCATCGAGTACCGGGTCGTCTCGACCCCGCGTAGCGTCTCGCGGCCGACCTCGGCGACCACTGCGTCGGCGCCGAGGAGCAGAGACAGCACGGTGTTCGGGCTGCTCGGCGTCGGTGCTCCGAAGGCGCCGGTCGCCGCGCCCGCATCGTCGGCGGTCAGCTTGAGCCATTCGGTGTCGATCCCGAACATCATCGTGAAGAACGGGAACTTCAGGTAGGCGACGTCGCCGAAGGTGAGTACCTCCATCTCGCTGAGCAGGTCGTCGAAGCCGGGTGGAATGTCCTCGCCGGCGGCCGCGGCGAACCCGCTCATGTCCATCGCCATCGACGACGCCTCGGCCACGGTGTCGAACGCGCCGCCAAACGGGACCGTGACCTCGACGTCGGCCGGTGCTCCCTCGACGCCGACCATCGTGAGCGACCCCTCGAACCGGCCGGAGGTCGCCGTCTGGCTGCGGTCCAGTGCCGCGCGTACGTCCGCCAGTGCCCCCGCGTCGCTCCCCGGGCTGCCTGCCGTTGCGGTGGTCGACGTTGCCGTGGCCGCGGTGGTCGTCTGGGCGGCTGCGGTCGTGGGCGTGTCGACGGCGTCGTCGTCGCCACCGCACGCTGCGGCCACCAGGGTGAGCGCAGCGATCACGGCGAGTACTCGAGTCCTGGTCACGGGTTACCTCGCGGAGATCGGTTGCACGCATTCTGGGCCGCTTCCGGGAAAACGCCAACATCTTGTTGCGCAACGCCCGCTCGGCTCGTACCGACACCTCGGACGGGCGTCGAGAATGTGATTCGGGGCCCGTCCCCGATCTACGCTCGCGCAGTGTTCCGCCGCCGCCGTTCCGTCTCACCGTCGTTCTGGCGACCCATCTTGAGTCGCGAGGTCGAGTTGTGGAGCGACTTGGATGCGTCCGACCAAGCGCTGCTGCTCGAGCGGATGGCCCGCTTCGTCCCCGACCACCGCTGGGAGGGCGTGGGCGGACAGGAGATCACCCCTGCAGTCCACGCCGTCGTCGCCGCACACGCCTGCCTCCTCGCGCTCCGCTTCGAGGGGGACCCGTACCGAAACGTGCGTTCGATCGTGGTCTACCCGTCAACGGTGGTGCGACGGGGGCGCCGTTCGCTCGGTGGGGGAATCGAAGCCGACGGTCCCATGGCCATCCACGGCGAGACCCGGGCGGGGGGACCGGTGGTCGTCGTGTGGAACGCCGCATCGACCGGTTCGCGCCATCCCGAGCGCGGCCGCAACGTCGTGCTGCACGAGTTCGCTCACCAGCTCGACGTCTTCGACGGTGTCGTCGACGGCATGCCGCTGCTTGCCTCGCGTACGGAGGAGCTCGAGTGGCAGGAGACCCTGGGGGCGGTGTACGACCGGATCGTCGCCGAGCCGGACCCGGTCCTCGGTCGCTATGCGGCGACCAATCGCGGTGAGCTGTTCGCCGTCGCCACGGAGCGATTCTTCACCCGGCCGGCGGCGCTCGTTGAGCACCATCCGGACCTGTACGCACTCCTGCGGTCCTTCTACCGCCAGGACCCTGTGCGCCGCAGATCCGGGTGAGGCGCGGGACCTCCGGCCCTTCTCGGAGGTCGTCGCGGTGTCGACGATGGGGAGTGGCACCGACACAGGAGGCAGGTGCTGTGAAGAGCACGATGACGGTACCGGTGACGATCGACCTCGAGGTGGGTGGGAGCCTGGTGAGCGGCCGGGCGACACTCGACGCCGGTAGGAAGCACTTCGAGATCGAAGCACAGGCTGTGCGCCACGAGGACGGCTCCATCGATGACTGGGTCGTCGACCTTGCCACGGCCCGGCTTCTTCGCCGCCTCGAGTTGGCCCTGATGGAAACCGTCCACGAACGTATCGACCGTTCGCTGATCGACGAGTAGCCGGCTCTCTCGGCGGCGATGGTCGCGCCACTGCAACGCCCCGCGTGGCGCTACCGTCCGTCCGTCGAGAGGAGGGGCATGTCGGGTGAGGGCGGCGCCGAAGGACGGTGCATCCAGGAATTGTTCCATCCCGCGGGTAGGTGTTTCGGTTGCGGGCCGGCCAATCCGGTGGGACTCGGCCTCCGCAGCTTCCCGAGCGGTGACGAGGTCGTCGCGACGGTCACCGTCCCCGCGATCTATGAGAACGGCTACGGCATCGCCAACGGAGGCATCGTGGCGACGTTGCTGGACTGTCACACCGGGGCGGTGCTGGTCAACGAGCTACGGGGCTACGACTGGTCGGAGCATCCGCCGTTCCTCACCTACCGGTTCGATGTGTCGTTGCGCCGGCCGACGCCCATCGAGACTCCCTTGCGGATCGCAGGACGGATCGCCGAGCGCCGATCCACGGAGATCGTCGTCGAAGCGGAGATTCGCGATCCCGATGGGGAGACGACCGCAAGCATCCGTGCGGGCTGGCGGCCCGTGTTGCGCCGGCTCTAGCAGGGTGAGGAAGCATGGCGTGGCGCATTCATGACGGCAGCAAACTGCTTTGACAACGGGCTATCCACGTTGCCTCACGAGTGCCGTTGGCGCTTTTCCGCACCCCGCTCGCAGGGTGCGGAAGACGGCGGGCCGTCCCCGGGTCGAGGCGCTCCATAGGGTTCGCCGGCGCGCGCACGGCATGGGGGTCAGCGCCGCGTCGCGGCACGTCGGCGGCGCCGCTCGAACCCGAGCATCGCCGCTCCGCAGGCCACCAGAAGTACCCCCACCGCGGCGGGCCACTCGAGTTCGCCGCCGGTTGCCGACAACACGTCGTCGTCCTGCTGTGCGAGGATGATGATGCCGGCATCGCAGGTGAGATCGACGAAGCCGGCGGCCAGCACCATCACTCCCGTGCGTCCCGTGTCGAGGGAGACGTCGCTGTCGATGTACCTGCTGGCGCCGGCAAACCGCTCCGTGAACACGTACCCCTCGGGCAGGCCGAGGAACTCGACGATGTAGTCGCCTGCCGGAACGTTCTCGATCAGATAGTGGCCCACGGCGTCCGTCCGCGCCGTTGCAACGAGCATTCCTGCTGCAACGTCCTCGGACGCAAGCAGCCTGCCGGAGATCTGCTCCACCCGGCCCTCATCTGGAGCCCGGTAGAGGTTGACTGTGACCCCAGGGACACCTGGCTCGCCGCGGTCCTGGATGCCGTTGGCATTTGCATCGAACCACACGTAGTCGCCGATGGAGCCGGGCTGTTCGACGCGGCTGTTGATGAAAGTACATGTCACCGTCGCACCGTCGTCGACTTGGATCTGAACCTTGCGTTCATCCATGTCGACCTTCGCCGCACCGGCGCACTCGATGGCACTCAGCCGCCAGCCGTCTGCTTCCGCTTCGACGATCGTGTAGATGCCGGAGGCCACGTCGGTCGCGGCCGATTCACCGTCGGCGAGGATCGGGTTCCATCCCTCGACCGTCGTCGTGAACTGGAAGCCATCCGCGGCCCCGGGCGGATCGGTCGCCTTGCCCAGAACCAGCGAGCCGGGCTCGGGTGCGTCAGGGATCTCGGTGTTGGTGTAGGTGCACAGCACCGTCTCGCCCTCGAGGACGGTCACGGTGGCCTCGCCGGTGGCGAGCACGATGAGCGCATCGGGATCGGTGCACGTGATGCCGGTCAGCTGCCAGCCGTCCGTCGGTGCCTCTGCGATGCTGTGGATGCCGGCATCGACCTGCACGCCGATGGACTCGCCGTCTCCGAGCGCAGGGGCGAATCCGTCGACCGAGGAAGTGAACTGGAAGGTCTCGACGGCGCCTGCCGGCTGGGTGAGCTTGGCGATCACCAGGGTGCTGGTGTCCGGCGCATCGGGGATCCTCCGGTTGGCGAAGGTACAGGTGACGGTCTCGCCGACGGTGATGTCGACCAGGACGCTCCCGCCGGTTGTCGGATCGGGGATGTCAATGACCGCGGTCGGGTCGTTGCACGTGATCGAGCTCAGGGCCCACGCCTTGGGCGTGCTGCGGCTGAGTTCTTCGCTCACGGTGTAGCCGCCTGCCGGCACGTCGATCGAGGCGGTCTCTCCGTCTCGAAGACTCGGGTTCCACCCCGGGATCGAGGATGCAAAGGCGAACTCGGCCTTGGGATCAGCGGGGTGAGTGACCTTCTCGATGACGATCGTCCCGGTCTCGGCCGGCGGCTCGAAGCCGGGAGCCGCACAGAACGTGATGTGCGAGATGTCTGCCCACTTCCCGCCGGGGTTGACGGGTGCGTGGAGCAAGGTGTCGCCCCG
>JBFFFX010000062.1:0-10373 GCA_041557775.1 Acidimicrobiia bacterium
GGCGGCTGACCGAGGCAGCTGTACCGCAGATCGATGGTCGGTGGGTTCCGGGTCGGTAGGGGACCTGCGGCGTACAAAGGCTGCGGTGTGCCGATTCGAGCTCGGCGGCAACGGGCAACAGCTCGCGCGGCAATCGTCGCGTGCCTCCACGAGGTGGAACCGCTACGGCCGGGCTCGAACCTCACCGGGGGCTTCAGCGTGCAAAAGCCGCTCGGTGACGCGACGATACGGGCTGACGGTGACGGGAGCGGCCGGCGTAGCGAACGAGAGCGCCGGGTGTGCAACACACCGGCGCTCGCCGCACCGGGTCGGCTGGGCGCGTAGGCGAACGCCTTGTCTGCCGATCGGAGTGTCTCGTTCGCACGACCTGCCGTTCCCGACCACCGTCAGTCCGATTCCGCAAAGCAGATCTCTGCGCAGGCGTGATGCGTGTCGGTCGAGGCTGACCGCGCCCTCACCCCGACGATTGCCACCACGGTCGGGCTGATGACTTCGCTCATCTGGGACCTTTCCACCACCAAGGATCCCTCCGGGATCTGACCGAGTATGCGCGCGGGCTTGCGGAGCGGACAATGAGTCTCCCGGCTCATGCGGGAGCAGCGACTCCCCACGAGCGCATTCCGCAGCGACGCCGGATCGGTTAGATTCAGACACGCCGGTGACATCCTGCGGGAGAGTTCGAAGTCGGCGCCGAAGGAGCAACCGCCCCGGGAAACTCTCAGGCATCCTTACCGCAGGATCGAGGCACATCTGGAGAGTGGGCGTACAACGCCCCGCCGAAGGGGAAAGCCGGTTGTCCGGCGAAACTCTCAGGTAACCGTGACAGATCGGGGCGAAGGGTCCGTACCGCCCCGCGCCGTCGACACGAGGAGCCGAAGCCGGATGACACGCCCGCTGAGCGAACTGAATCAGACAGAGGACTTCGTGCGTCGCCACATCGGTCCCGACGATGCCGAGATCGCGCACATGCTCGGGACCCTCGGTCTCGATTCGCTCGATGACCTGCTCGATGCCGCCGTCCCCGACGCGATTCGCCAGGCGGATCCGCTGGCCCTCCATGGCCCCGCCACGGAGTCGTCCGTCTTGGAGCGGCTGCGGGAGACCGCCGCCAAGAACGATGTGTACACATCGATGATCGGTCTCGGCTACTACGGCACCGTCACGCCGCCGGTCATCGCACGCAACATCCTCGAGAACCCGGGCTGGTACACGGCCTATACGCCATACCAGCCGGAGATCTCACAAGGCCGCCTCGAGGCCCTCCTCAACTTCCAGACCATGGTGGGTGACCTGACGGGCATGGACATCGCCAACGCGTCGCTCCTCGACGAGGCGACGGCGGCCGCCGAGGCGATGGCGATGCTCAAGCGGCTGGCGCGCGACACGTCCGACGTGTTCTTCGTCGATGCCGATTGCCATCCGCAGACCATCAACGTCGTGCAGACCCGGGCCGAGCCCCTCGGCATCAAGGTGGTGGTCGGCGATCCCGCCCGCGACCTCGTCGGCACGGACGCGTACGGCGTGCTCCTCCAATATCCCGGGGCGAGTGGGCGGGTGCGCGACGATCGCGCCCTCATCGCCGCCCTGAAGGAGCAGGGGATCAAGGTCGCGGTCGCCGCCGATTTGCTAGCTCTCACGCTCCTGACGCCGCCGGGTGAGCTCGGTGCCGATGTGGTCGTGGGGACGACCCAGCGCTTCGGTGTGCCGCCGATGTTCGGCGGTCCGCATGCTGCATACATGGCGACCGTCGATGCACACAAGCGCGCGTTGCCCGGCCGCCTCGTGGGGGTGTCGATCGACGCCAAGGAGCGGACGGCCCTCCGGCTCGCGTTGACCACCCGTGAGCAGCACATACGTCGGGAGAAGGCAACGAGCAACATCTGCACCGCCCAGGTGCTGCTGGCGATCATCGCCGGAGCCTATGCCGTCTACCACGGACCGGAGGGTCTGAGGACGATCGCCGAGCGAGTCCACAGGCTGACCTCCCTGCTCGCCGCCGGGTTGCGGCTGAGTGGCGTCGAGGTCGTCAACGACACCTGGTTCGACACGTTGACCGTCCGGGTCCCGCATCGGGCCGACGAGGTCGTCGCCGCCGCCGAGGACCGGCGCATCAATCTGCGCCTGGTCGACAACCACACCGTGGGGATCGCCGTCGACGAGACCACGACTGCACCGTACATCGATGCGCTGCTGGAGGTCTTCGGCGTCGACGCAACCGTCGCCGCTCTCGAGGACACCTCCTCCGGCCTTCCGGATTCGCTCAGGAGAACCAGCGACTACCTGACCCACCCGGTGTTCCACCGGTACCGCAGCGAGACCGAGATGCTGCGCTACCTCCGCAAGCTGCAACACCGCGACATGGCGCTCGACCGGACGATGATTCCGCTCGGCTCGTGCACGATGAAGCTGAACGCAACGGTCGAGATGTTGCCGGTGACGTGGCCCGAGTTCGCCGACATCCACCCGTACGCACCGCTCGAACAGGCGCAGGGCTATCTCGAGATGATCGACGAGCTGGAACGATGGCTCGCCGAGATCACGGGCTACGACGCCGTCTCGCTGCAGCCCAACGCCGGATCGCAAGGGGAATACGCCGGACTGCTCGCCATCCGCGGCTACCACCAGAGCCGCGGGGAGGGGTATCGCAACATCTGCCTGATCCCGGCCTCCGCCCATGGAACGAATCCGGCGAGCGCCACGATGGCCGGTCTCGACGTCGTGGTCGTGGCCACGGATGATCACGGAAACGTGGACATCGACGACCTGCGCGCCAAGGCGGAGGCGCACTCGGCGAATCTCGCCGCGCTCATGATCACGTACCCGTCCACGCATGGTGTCTTCGAAGCCAACGTGCGCGAGGTGTGCGATGTCGTACACGAGCACGGCGGCCAGGTCTACATCGACGGCGCCAACCTCAACGCACTCGTCGGCGTCGCCAAGCCGGGGGAGTTCGGGGGAGACGTGTCCCACCTGAATCTGCACAAGACGTTCACGATCCCTCACGGCGGTGGCGGCCCCGGTGTCGGGCCGATCGGCGTGCTGGCTCACCTCGAGCCGTTCCTGCCCGGACACCCCCTCGTCGGGGATCAGGCGGGACCGCGGGACGGGATCGGGCCGATTGCCGCGGCACCGTGGGGCTCCGCGGGCATCCTCCCGATCTCCTGGGTCTACATCGCGCTGATGGGCGCCGCGGGCCTCACGAAGGCCACGGCTGTCGCGATCCTCAATGCCAACTACATCGCAAAGCGGCTCGAGGGCCACTACGACGTGTTGTACACCGGCCCCGGCGGCTTCGTGGCGCACGAGTGCATCATCGACGTCCGCGACTTCAAGCACGAGCCCGGTGTCTCGGTCGACGATTTCGCAAAGCGGCTCGTCGACTACGGCTTCCACGCACCCACGATGTCGTTTCCGGTCGCCGGCACGCTGATGATCGAACCGACGGAGTCGGAGAGCCTTCGGGAGCTCGATCGCTTTTGCGACGCGATGATCGCGATCCGTGCCGAGGTCGATCGAGTTGCCAGCGGCGAGTGGCCGCTCGACGACAACCCGCTGCACAACGCACCGCACACCGCCGAGGACGTGACCGCCGACGAGTGGCCGCACCCGTACTCCCGTGAGTTGGCGGCCTATCCCGTGGAGAGCCTGCGGGGCGACAAGTACTGGTCGCCCGTGGGTCGCATCGACAACGCCTACGGCGATCGCCACGTCGTGTGCGAATGTCCTCCGCTGGAGGTCTATCAGTAGGGGTTCGGCGTCCCTATGTGAACCTCACCGCGATCGCGGTCCGAATACAGGTGGCTGCATCGCCACCCAGAACTGCCGGGTCGGCTCGGAACGGGATGCGCCATATCGCTCGGGGCGGTGAGTGATCTGGGCGGTCCCGCGAATCAACCCTCAGATGGTCGGAACAGCCCGAATACCGCCTCGTCAGGGTCGCGCACAACGGCCACTGTTCCGACTCCGGCAATGTCAAGAGGGCCGACCAACACGCTTCCTCCCGATTCCTCGGCCTTCAACGCTGCTGTCTCGACGTCATCTGTTGCGAAATACCCCACCCAATGGCCGCCGGGCCCGCCGGACGGCCAGACGTCGCTCCCCGCAGGTTGTCCGGTCAGGCCTCCGATCGGCTGACCATCGGCGAGCAGGATCCAGTAGTTGTCGGCGCCTTCGCCTGCCGGAACGGAGGCAAGGCCGACAACTCTCTCGTAGAACTTGGCCGACGTCGCGGGATCCCGTGACATGAGCTCGCTCCAGATGATCCCGGTGTTCGTCGCTTGGGGTTCCATGGTGTCTCCCTTTCTCTGACTCGCGGTCGCGTGGCGATACGTGCACCGGGCCGTGGCAGGGCTCAATCGAGCTCTGCTTGTAGCGATTCGGTCAGGGTTCGGAACGCGTCTGAGGCAGCCGGCCGGAGGGGGGCGGCGTGTCCGAAGCAGGCAGTTTCGAAGTCGTGTTCCGCGATGTGGCGGATGCTTGCGGCGCAGGCGGGTTGGCCCCGGTTCAGCCATCCCAGCTTGACCTTTCCTCGTTTGGTGATGGCGGCATCGCCTACGATCAGGAGTCCTCCTTCCCGTTCCAGCAGATAGGAGACATGCCCCGGCGTGTGTCCTGGCGTGTCGATCACGCGGAGATCCGCAGGTAGATCGATCGTCTCGCCTTCGCGCACCCTGTGCTCTACGTCGACACGCTCAGAGTTGGGCAGCATGTTGAACAGGGGCTTCAGGAACAGAAGTTGCTCGCTTATCGGTGGGGTTGGGATTGGTACGTCTCCGCGGATCGCGGCGGAGTCAAGGGCTGATGCATAGACGGAGGCTCCGGAGGCGGCCTTCAAGCGAGCGGCGCCGCCAGTGTGGTCGCGGTGGCTGTGGGTGAGAACTATTGCTGTGATATCGGTGACGGAGCGGCCTATTTGGGGGAGAGCTCTGACAATCGTCCGGTGGAGTCTTGGCAGGCCCGTGTCGATGAGTGTCACTCCCTCGTCGCCGTCGATTACGAACGAGTTCACTATGCGGTGGGAGATCTGATACACGCCTGAGATGACAGATTGCACTTTGAACAGGGACCCGGCGCGAGGACCGCCACCGTCCCCCTCCTCCTTTCATATCGTTGACCCGAGCTTCCCGCCGCTCCTGGTCATCAGATCAGGTTCCTCCAGATCGCTTCCTACTCCTCGATGTGTGCCGGCACAGCCCGTAGCGGCGATCGGCACGATGCGGCCAACAAGACGAAACGTACGGCGCGGCCAGCCGGGCAGCTAGAGGCGATAGACCCCCAGCACGGATGTCGAGGGGTTCCGCCCGGGCTGATCGTGGACTCAGGGTCCATTGGCCTCTGGCCTGTCCACCGCAACTCGGATGATGATGAGACGAGGCTCCACTCCGGTGTCGGATCGAGCCGGTGGGCTTGGCGCGAAAGGGAGGGTGCCATGAGGCGCAGAGTGCTCTCGAGCTGGGCGGCGGTTGCCGGGGCCGCGGCCGCCTACCACTTCCTCATCCGGCCTCGAATCCTTCGCCGGGGAGCCACGGACGAGGAGGCGATGAGAGTCTTGCCGGGGGATGAGATAGCTCCTCGAGGCTCTTCTCGGTCGACAATGGCCACCACCATCTCGGCGACCCCAGAAGAGATCTGGCCCTGGCTCGTTCAGGTCGGCTGGGGTCGAAGCGCGTTCTACTCGTACAACCGAATCGAGAACTTGCTGGGCATGGACACGCACAACGCCGACCGGGTGCATCCTGAATGGCAGAACGTGAAGGTTGGCGACACGATGTGGATGAGCCACCCGCGCCTCCGGTACCTGTTCCCTAAGACGGAGGTGGTGAGAATTGACCCGAACCGGGCTCTCGTCTTTGCCATCTACGGGGGGCCCCGAGACGCACCGCCAGGTGGCGCATGGTCATTCGTCCTCGACCGCATCGATGACTCGTCTACGAGGCTCATCTCACGATTGCAGGCGAACCCGCCACCACTCATCGGGAAACTGATCATCTACGGGTTCATGGAACCTGCCCATTTCGTCATGCAGGACGGCATGTTCCGAGGATTGAAAGAGCGCATCCAATCCGAGATGAGCCGCGCTCAGGGCCCTGGTGGGGAAGCCACATACGGCAACCGCGGAGTCGGCGCCGGGCGCGTCGACCCGACCCATGACCGAGGGCCGGCTGCCGCTTCGGGAGAGTGAGGCCGGTGCGAAACGTGGGCCTGCTGAGCAGCCAAAGCTCTACCGAGATTCCGGCGTCCCATCGCGACCTGGTCGATTGTCCGCCGGTGGCGGCCCTCACCACGGTTGCCCAAGACGGCTATCCACAGACCACGGTCGTGTGGTGTGATTTCGACGGCGAGTGTGTGCGTGTCAGCACGATTCGGGGGTTCGCCAAGGAGCGGAACATGCGTCGCAATCCGCGAGTGACGCTCCTCTGCTACGACCCGCGCCGGCCTCTGCGCTACCTCGAGGTTCGCGGCCTGGTCGTCGAGATGACCGAGACCGGGGCGGTGGAGCACCTGGACCTCCTTGCTTCGAGGTATGCCGGTCGGCAGATCCGCTACTACGGCGGGGCCATCCCGACGCGTTTCGCCAAGACCGAGATCCCGATCCTGTGTCGGATCCGACCCCTCAGGGTCACAGCCCTCGACGCAACGGCCACGGACCACCGGTCATGACCAGATTCGCAGGTCCCGATGTTGTCCCGATTCCCTCCACCCATCTCGACTTGCTGACCAGACCGATCTGTGGAGTACTGACGACAATGGGCCGCAACGGCCACCCACAGTGCAGCCTCGTGTGGGTCGACACCGACGGCGGGTGCGCCCGCTTCAACACGACCCTCGAGCGGCAAAAAGGCCGCAACCTTCTGGCCAACCCGAAGGTCAGCCTCCTAGTGGTCGATCCCGATGACACAGCCCGCTTCATCCAGATCCGCGGCGAGGTAGAACTCGTCACCGACGACGCCCTCGACCACCTCGACACCCTCACCCGCAAGTACACGCGCCACCCTGCCTACTACGGCCACATCTATCCCGTGACGCAGCAGGCACAAGAGACGCGAGTCATCGGCCGAATCCACGCACGGCGGATCACTCTCGACGCGATCCACGCGTCCAGATAGGGACCCCGGGTCCAGAACGTCTCCTTCCACCTGGTGCCCAGGCCTTGAGAGGACTCCAACGGACCGCTCGTGCGGTCCTAATCCGGCCAGAGGAGCGGATCGTCGCCGTGACATGGTCTCTCGTCGTGCTCGTTGAGCCCGAAAGGGTGGTCGGCTTGTGTCTCGGTCATCGGCCGCAGCGCAGAACAAAGGATCCGGTGCACGAACGCCCGCCTTGCCGAGTGTCCGGGAACGGCACCTCGAGGCTCGGTCGGTCAGCTGCCTGCCAGGCCGAAGAAGACGACGATGGCGCGGCCCAGTCTGACCATGTCTTCGTCGGCGAGGCGTCCGACTCGTTCGCCGAGCTTTGAGCGTGGCACGGTGGTGATCTTGTCCACCATCAGGCTGCACGGCATCCGCAGGCCGTTCTGATCGTCGGGCACTACGGGCAGCCGAATCAGCGGTGCCTCGGTCGGATCGGTGGTCAAAGCGCACACGGTCACCGAACCGGTCGCATCGAAGCGGTCGTCTTGGATGATCACTACCGGACGCGGCTTGCCGGTGTAGCCGCTGCCTGCGGCAGCCGTCCAGATCTCGGCGCGTCTCACGCTTCGTCGAGGCTCACCGCGTCGATGAACGCTTGATCGTCGGCGGCGTGGTCGCTACCGGCGACTGCTGCCGATTGACGGTGGGCTTCTACCGCGAACTCGGGGGCGCGGACGTCGGCGACCCACATTTGAATGGGGCGCATGCCTTGGGCGCGCATCCGCTGTCGGTAGCTGCGGACGCGTCGGGTGACGGAGGGATCCTCGTGCGGTGTGGCCATGACCCGATGTTACATGTAACGGACGGTCGTGTGAACCCGATCGACAGATCCCGAGCGATAACACGCCGACGCCCGAATAGCGCCGATCGGCGCCTACGAGTGCGCTCTCCAATCACGACTCTCGCTTCGTATCACAGATCGTGATACGTTGATCGCATGGCACAAGCGATCTCTGTTCGACTCGACGACGCAGCGCTCCGGGCGCTGAGCGAGCTCGAGGCAACCGGCATGTCTCGGTCGGAAGCCATCCGTGCCGCGCTCGTGGAGGCAGCTTCCCGCCTTCAGGACAAGCAGGCGCTCGCCGCCGAGGTCGCCGCGCTCGAAACCGACGAAGACGACCGGGCGGAGATGCTGGCGGTCGCCGAACTCATGGAGGGCCTTCGTGCGCCGGGGTGACATCTTCACCCTGCGACTTCCCAAAGGTGTCGGCCACGAGCAACGTGGGCCTCGCTTCGGCGTCGTCGTGCAATCCGACGCCTTCCTCCCACGATCGGTCGTGCTGGTGGCACCAACATCCACCAGCGCCAAACCAGCGTCATTCAGACCCGAGATCGACATTGCCGGCGTCGCCACCCGCGTCCTCGTCGAACAGGTCGGTGCTGTGGACCTTCAGCGACTCGGCGACCTCGCCGGCCATCTCACACCGGAAGAACAATGGGGAGTCGACACAGCTCTGCTCACCGTCCTCGGACTCAACTGAGCAGCGCCGATCACCCGGTATGCGCCATAACGAGCGCTTCCTCGCAGCACGCAGAGCGGCACCTCGAGGATCGGCTATTCGGTGCTGGTGTCGAGGGCGCTGGCAATGTCGCTCATCTTCTGGACGAGGCGGTTCGGGTTCTCTGGGATGGGAGTGAAGCCGTGGTGTTCGTAGAAGGCGGCTGCGATTGCGCTGATGGCGTCGACCACGACGAGTCGCGCTGCGGCGATGTCGGAGGCGGCTCGTGCTCGTGTGAGCGCATCCCATAGGAGCTCACCTCCGAGTCCCTCGCCGTGGAGTCCAACGTCGAGGGCGAGCCGGGCCAGCATCACCGCCGGTATCGAGGTGGGTGATCCCCGCCCGAGCTTCTTGGGAAGTTCGCCGCGGACCACCAGGTGTGCGGCGAGGCTGAAGTACCCAACAACGCGGTCATCACCGCGCTGCCACACGAAGGTTTGGGCGGTGCGCATCGCCTGGGCGTGGGTGGCGTGGTCGATCAGCCACCGGTCGAGGGCCTCGACCCCACAGCGAAAATCATCGAGTTGGTGATGCGGAGCGAGCCGCTCGGAGACGTATCGCGTCACCGGTCAGCGCTGATCGACTCGCCGTCGGGCCTCGGCTCGCCGTTGCAGGGCCGCGCTCGGCACAGCCGGCGCATCGAGCGCGTCCCAGAGTTGGTCGAAGTAGTCGGACGGCACCACCGTGGCCGAAGCCGACGCAATGACTTCCTCGGCGCGTTCCGCTGCGGCGCCGAGCACGAAGGCGCTCACCGATTGGTGCTCCAGCTCGGCGGCGTAGCGAATACGTCGCTCACGTTCGGGGTCGGCGCGTAGTTCGATTCGAGAGGTACGTGTTCCTGCCATCTGTACGGCGATTGTACGGTACGACGAGGAGGAATGGAACCCCCTTCGGCCAAGCCGATCACCTGATCCCGGACGAGAACACCCGCAACGCGGAATAGCGCAGAGCGGCACCTACGAGTGCGGGGCTACAGGGCGGCTAATCGACAGTGCCCGGCGGCACGACCCATTGGCAGGTTTGCCCTGTGGCTGAGGCGATCAGGTCGAAGTCTGTGTCGTAGTGCAGCACTGAGTAGCCGGCTTGTTCGGCAGCGGCGGCGACGAGAAGATCGGGGATCTTGCGGCCGCGTTGGCTGCTGGCAGCGAGCAGGCGTTGCACCTGGCGGGCCCGCCGGATGTGCTCGGCGGTCGTCTCTACCAACTCGAAAGCGTCGAGGGCACCGACGAGTTCGTCCCACTCGGCGGCATTGCGGGCTGAATACCCGATCTCGAGGTCGCTGATCCCGGCACGGGCGGCACGGCCGACGGCGGCCAGCGGTTCGACCACTGCCCGCACCGACGGTGCACCGAGTCGGGTCAGCACACTCGTGTCGAGGATATGGCTTACCGCCATGCTTCGGCTCGGTCGACGAGATCGGCCTTGGCCAGCACGTCGAGCGCTTCGGTGACGCGCGGGTCACGGCCCGCCGCAGCTACTCGGAGCGCTTCGTTGACCGTATCCTTGATCGTGGCTGTGCCCAGCTCGGCACGAGCTGCGCTCAGCGCTTGTTCGTCGATATCGACCAGGTGTTTACTCATGGCAAGCAGTATATATCAGCGCGCGGGCGTATATCTAGACTTGCGTGGGCGCGCCGATCACCCCATCCCGAACGAGAACACCCACAAGCTGGAATAGCGCCGAGCGGCACGAGTGTGGCCTCCCCTGCGGGGTTGGCTACCGGCGAGCAGCGGATTTCAACCCC
>JBFFFX010000063.1:0-10293 GCA_041557775.1 Acidimicrobiia bacterium
CTTTGCGGAGCTGGCGGCGCACCGCCCGGAGGCACTCGGGGACGCCGTCGGCGAGGACGGAGAAGCTCTCCGTCTCGCCGAAGCTGTTGACCCAGTCGAGGGGAAGCCCGTGGGCGTCGGCATGCCCGCCGGTGGTCGACAGGATCGACCCGGCGCCGTAGATCTTGGGTCCGAGGATCCTCCCTTCGGCGATCACTCGATCGAGGTAGATCCCGAGACCGCCGACCTCGCGCACCGAGGTCACGCCGCCTTCGATGGTGCGCCGGGCATCCGCCGTGGCCCGTGCCGTCTTGACGGCGATCAGCTCCTTCGCTTCGTGTTCCAGGTCGGCGTTGAGGATCCCGACGAAGTGGCCGTGGCATTCCCAGAGCCCGGGCAGCACCGTGCTGACTCTCACCGCGGGGGTCTCGACCGCGGGCGCCCCGGCTGCCGGGCCGGCGTACGCGATCCCTCCGCCGTCGATGACCACCGAGCCGTCGTACACGGGGTCGCCCTTGCCCGGGATGAGGAGATCGGCATCGATGCGGGTCGCCACGGCAGCTCCTTTGACTCGGATGACGCCAGGCTAGAGCGCGGCGAGTTGAGAAACCCCCTACCCCCGCCTTCGGCGGCGGTACCTTCCCCCACTTCGTGGGGGACTATGTGCCTTCCCCCATTTCGTGGGGGGCTTTGGGTCACCCCCTACCCCCGCCTTTGGCGGCGGTACCTTCCCCCACTTCGTGGGGGACTATCTGGGTGCGTCCTATTCGTGCCTGTGGTCGGCCCGGGAGGGTTGGGGGTAGGGGGTCGGTGCGGTTCCCACCGGTCGAGGTCGCGACGCCCGTCGCTAACATTCCGGGCTCAGGCGGGCAGTGATCCGATGACCGAGGGACGCGATGAAGCCAACGTACCAGCCGCAAGATGTCGAGGCGCGTTGGTACGACGTCTGGGAGCAGGCCGGCGCGTTCCGGCCTGAGGTCAACCCGGACGGCGAGCCCTTCTCGATCGTCATCCCGCCGCCCAACGTGACCGGGGTGCTCCACATGGGGCATGCCCTCGACCAGTCGATCCAGGACGTGCTCATCCGTCGCAAGCGCATGCAGGGCTTCGCCGCGCTGTGGCTGCCCGGCACCGACCACGCCGGCATCGCCACCCAGAACGTGGTGGAGCGCGAGCTCGCCGTGGAAGGCCTCACCCGCCATGACCTGGGCCGCGAGAGGTTCGTGGAGCAGGTCTGGGAGTGGAAGGCCCGCTCGGGCAGCGGTATCACGAATCAGATGCGGCGGATGGGGTTCTCCACCGACTGGTCGCGGGAGCGCTTCACCCTCGACGACGGTCTCAGCTCGGCGGTGCGCAAGGTGTTCGTGGATCTCTATCACGAGGGCCTGATCTACCGCGGCAATCGCATCACCAACTGGTGTCCGCGCTGCCACACGGCGATCTCCGACATCGAAGTGGAGCACGAGGACGAGATCGGCGAGCTGAGCCACATCCGCTACGACTTCGCCGACGGCACCGGGAGCGTCGTCGTGGCGACGACCCGTCCCGAGACGATGCTCGGCGACACCGGCGTTGCCGTACATCCCGACGACGAGCGCTACCGCGACAAGATCGGCCAGACCGTGGTGCTGCCGTTGCTCGGCCGCGAGATCCCGATCGTCGCCGACGCCGAAGTCGACATGGAGTTCGGCACCGGGGCTGTGAAGGTGACCCCCGCCCACGATCCGCTCGACTACGACATCAGCCGGCGCCACGGCCTGCCGGCCATCAAGGTCATCGACGAGGAGGCAAAGATCACGCAGGCCGGCGGCGAGTTCTTCGGCCAAGAGCGTTTCGAGGCGCGGGAAGCCGTCCGCCATGCGTTGCACAAGCAGCGCTACCTCGTGCACGTGGAGGAGCATCACCACTCCGTCGGCCACTGCTCGCGCTGCGGCACGGTGGTCGAGCCGATGCTGTCCGACCAATGGTTCGTGAAGGTCCGGCCCCTGGCCGACGCCGCTATCGAGTCCGTCAAGCAGGAGCGGACGGTGTTCTCGCCCCGCCGCTGGGAGAACAACTACTTCCGGTGGATGGAGAACCTCCGCGACTGGTGCATCAGCCGCCAGCTGTGGTGGGGTCACCAGATCCCTGCGTGGTACTGCGACGCCTGCGGCGAGACGATCGTCAGCATCGACGATCCGGCCGCGTGCTCCTGCGGGGGAGCGCTGCGCCGCGACGAGGACGTGCTCGACACCTGGTTCTCGTCGGCGCTGTTCCCCTTCAGCACGATGGGCTGGCCCGAGGAGACCGAGGACCTCGCCACCCACTACCCGACGACGGTGCTGGTCACCGGCTTCGACATCATCACGTTTTGGGTGTCGCGCATGATGATGATGGGCGTGCACTTCACCGACACCGAGCCGTTCCGCGATGTCGTGATCCACGGCATGGTGCGCGACTTCGAGGACAAGAAGATGTCGAAGTCGTTCGGCAACGTGCTCGATCCTCTGGAGTTGGTCGCGAAATACGGCGCGGACGCCGTGCGACTCGCCCTGCTGCGGGCGGCGGCGCCGGGCAACGACATCCCCCTCGACGAGCAGTGGATCGACGCCGCTCGCCGCTTCGGCAACAAACTCTGGAATGCCTTGCGGTTCGCCGTCGAGCACATCGGGATCACCGGCGTGCCGGTGGAAGGCGGCTACCCCGACGACCCCGGGCCCGAGGACGGTTGGATCCTGGACCGCCTCTCCTCGGTGACCGCCGAGTATGACCGGCTGCTGGACGACTACCGCTTTTCCGACGCCATGGCGCTCGTCTACAACTTCGCCTGGTCCGAGATCTTCGACTGGTACCTCGAGATGGCCAAGTCGCCGCTCAAGGACGAAGCGCAGGCGGCGACGACGCGCGTGACGCTCGGCGTCGTGCTCCGTGATCTCCTCAAGCTGCTTCACCCGGCGATCCCGTTCGTGACGGAGGAGCTGTGGGCCGAGCTCGGCGACGGTTCGCTGCTCATCACCTCGTCGTGGCCGACGCCGCCGGCGATCGATGGCCCCGCCGGCATGGGCGACCTGCAGGAGCTCATCGCAGGCCTGCGGCGCTTCCGCGCCGAGCACCAGCTCGGACGCACGACGCTCGGGATCCATCTCGATGATCCCGAAGGCTTGGCGACGGGCTGGTGGGAGGCCCAGCTCGCGGCCCTCGCCCAGGCCGAGGTCCTTTCCCACGCACCTCCGCCGGAGCTCGCCGGCCATACCCGGATTCCGGCCGGCAAGGTGGCCGCCTTCGTTCCGCTGGCCGGCGTCGTGGATGTCGAGTCTGAGCGACCACGGCTCGAGAAGGCCCTCGCCGAGACCGAGAAGCTGCTCGCCGCCTCCGCAAAGAAGCTCGCCAACGAGAGCTTTCGCGAGCGCGCCCCCGCCGAGGTGGTGGCGAAAGAGGAAGCGAAGCGCGACGAGTTCACGGCTCGGGTCGAGAAGCTCCGCACACAACTCGCCGAGCTGGGCTGACCGGGGATGACGGAGTTCCCGGTCATCGCGACCCGCGATGACGCCATCGCCTTCCTCGACGCCCGCATCGGCAGCGGCGTCAAGCCGGGGCTCGAGCGGATCACCGGCCTCCTCGACCTCATGGGCAATCCTGAGGCGGACTTGCCGATCATCCACGTCGCGGGGACCAATGGGAAGACGACGACGGTGCGTCTCGCCGAGGATCTGGTGCTGGCCCACGGACTCAGTGTCGGGACGTTCACGTCCCCTCACCTGGAGCGGATCGAGGAGCGCTTCACGATCAATGGGCGCATGCTCGACGAGGACGCGTTCGTCAACGCCGTTGCCGATGTCGCTCCGTTCGTTGCGGTCTACGAGGAGCGCCATGCCACGACCATCACCTACTTCGAGCTGACTGCGGCCATCGCGCTTGCCGCCTTCGCCGAGGCTGCCGTCAACGTCGCCGTCATCGAGGTGGGGCTCGGTGGACGGCTCGATGCAACCAACGCGGTGACGGCGGCGGTGTCGGTCATCACCGGGATCGCCATGGATCACATGTCGTACCTCGGCAATTCACTGGGCGCGATCGCGGGCGAGAAGGTGGGCATCCTCAAGGAAGGCGGCACCCTGGTCACCGGCCCGCTCCCGGCGGCCGCCGAGGGACCGATCACGGCCCAGGTGGCGGCGACGAACTCGACGTGGCTTCGTCGGGCTGATCACTACGACGTGCCGAGGTGCGTGCAGGCCGTCGGCGGATGGGTCGCCGATGTGCAGGGCATCCACGATGTGTACACGGGTCTGATGCTGCCTCTCTACGGACGGCACCATGTCGATCACCTCGCCACTGCCATCGTCGCCGTCGAATCCCTGTTCGGCCGCGGTCTCGATCCGGAGGCGGTTGCCGCAGCCACCGCGGCAGCGACCTCGCCGGGCCGTATCGAGGTTCTCAAGCGCAATCCGCTCGTGCTCGTCGACGGTGCGCACAACGAAGAAGGCTTCGAGGGCTTGGCCACCGCCCTCGCCGAGGAGTTCCCCGAGGCGCATCGTGTGCTCGTCGTCGGCTTCCGCGGCGAACGCGACCCGGCGGCCTTGCTCGCACCGCTGCGCGGGCTCGTTGGTGAGGTCATCGCCACCGAACCGGACGATCCGGCGGCCCTCCCGGCCGAGGAAGTTGCGGCGGCGGCGCGCCAGGTCTTCGAGGAAACGCCGGTGGAGGTCGTGGTGCCGGTTCGACAGGCAGTCGCCGAGGCGCTGGACCGCGTCGGGGAGGACGACGCCGTCGTCGTCACCGGATCGCTCTACGTCGTCGGTGAGGCCCGCGGCCGGTTCACCGTCTGAGCGGACCGCCCAGCTTCGGGCCGGTGTCCAGACGTCGCCGCATTCGGGACCACCGTCCCTGGCGATCCGATGTTCACCCGCTCACCATGCACGCAATGTGAGCACGGACTACGACGTCATCGTGATCGGGAGCGGCTTCGGTGGCAGCGTCGCCGCGCTCCGGCTCACGGAGAAGGGCTACCGCGTCGGGGTGATGGAGGCAGGGCGGCGTTTCGCACCGGAGGACTTCCCGGAGACCAACTGGAGCCTCCGCAAGTTCTTCTGGTTTCCCCGGCTGGGCATGCGCGGCATCCAGAGAATGACGCTGCTGCGGGACGTGCTCGTGCTGTCCGGCGCCGGCGTCGGGGGTGGGAGCCTCGTGTACGCCAACACGCTGTACGAGCCTGCGGCGGCGTTCTACACCGATGAGCAGTGGGGCGACATCACCGACTGGCAGTCCGAGTTGGCCCCCTACTACGCCGCGGCGAAGCAGATGCTCGGCGCGACTCGCGTTCCGTACGAAACCCCCGCCGACGGTGTGATGCGGGCCGTCGCCCGGCACTTCGGCGCCGAGGAGACGTTCCGGCCCACCGACGTGGGCGTGTACTTCGGCGAACCCGGGGTGGCTCACGCCGACCCGTATTTCGGCGGCGCCGGGCCTGGCCGGCGCGGCTGTATCGGCTGCGGCGGGTGCATGGTGGGCTGTCGCCACCACGCCAAGAACTCGCTCGATCAGAACTACCTATACCTCGCCGAGAAAGCTGGGGCGACCGTTCACCCGGAACACGAGGTCGCGGACATCGTGCCGAGTGCGGGCGGCTACCGGGTCACGACGCAGCGGCCGGGAGCGTGGCTGCGCAAGCGGCGGAGCACATTCACCGCCCAGCAAGTGGTGTTCGCGGCAGGGGCCCTCGGCACCACGCGGCTGCTGCTGCGGCTGGCGGCTCGCGGCAGCCTCCGCAACCTGTCGCCCCGGCTGGGCCACCACGTGCGCACCAACTCCGAGGCGATCCTCGGGGCGACGGCGAAGACCACTCGTGTCGACTACTCCCACGGTGTCGCCATCACGTCGTCGATCCACCCGGAGCCGCACACCCACATCGAGCCGGTCCGCTATCCGGCAGGCAGCAACGCGATGGGGCTGCTGGGCACGTTGCTCACCGACGGCGGCGGGTCGGTGCCTCGTTGGGTGCGTTTCCTCGGCAACGTCGTGCGTCATCCGGTCCAATTCGGCCGGACGATCTCCGTCCGCAGGTGGTCGGAGCGCTCGGTGATCCTGCTCGCGATGCAGGACCACGACAACAGCTTGGAGGTCTTCCTGAAGCGCGGCCGGTTCCGCACCCGGCTCACGTCGCGGCAGGGGAATGGGACCCCGAACCCAACGTACATCCCGATCGCCAACGAAGCGGCCCGGGTTGCCGCGGCCCACATGGATGGGGTCGCAGGGAGTGCGCTCAACGAGGTGCTGCTCGACGTGCCGACGACGGCGCACCTCCTGGGGGGTGCGTGCATCGGGGCGACACCCGAGTCCGGCGTGGTCGACGCCTATCACCGGGTCTTCGGGCATCCGGGCCTCCATGTCGTCGACGGATCTGCCGTGGGCGCCAACCTCGGGGTGAATCCGGCACTCACGATCACCGCGATGTCGGAGCGGGCGATGGCCGTATGGCCGAACCGGGGCGAGCCGGATCCGAGGCCGCCCATCGGTGCACCGTACCGGCTCGTGGCTCCTGCTCGGCCCGCCTCGCCTGCGATCGCCCCCGGCGTCCTCGCTGCAGAGCCCTGGGGCGCCTGAGGGCGCTTCGGCCCGATGTCCGAACCGGCATGCCGACTAGACAATCGGGCATGGCCGGCGAGCGGGAACGAGAGCGGCGGGAGCGGAAGCACTCCTTCTGGATCGTGATCTGGACCGTGCCGGCGGTCGGTGTCCTTCTCGTGGGTGGTTGCATCGTGAACTGGATCCTGGACCCGTGCCTCGGCGGTGCGCTCTGCTGAGAGTTGGACCCGGGCGGCGCCACCCAGGGGGTGCCGGCGCTCTCTTTGACTCTCGATCGTCCAAGGCTCGTCCGGCGGGGGATGGGCCGATTGATCGCGACGGGGTGCGACGGGGACGCCTGGCGGCCCGGCCAGTCGCTCTCGGCGTCAGGAAGGTGGCTCCAAGGGGACCTGATACCATCCCGGCCGCTTCCACGAACTTCACCCAAGGATGCTCATGGCGATCGAACACACCTTCCTCATGGTCAAGCCCGACGGCGTCGCCCGCGGGCTTGTCGGCGAGGTCATCTCCCGCTTCGAGCGGAAGGGCTTCACCCTCCAGCAGATGCGCATGCTGACGATCGACGAGGAGCTGGCGCGCCGGCACTACGCCGAGCATCTCGACAAGGCGTTCTTCCCCGAGCTGCTGGCCTTCATCATCAGCGGCCCGGTCGTGGCGATGGAGTGGTCGGGCGAAGGCGCGATCGCTGCGGCCCGTACCCTGATGGGTGCGACGAACCCCGCGGATGCTGCTCCGGGAACGATTCGAGGCGACTACGGTTCGGTGATCACGGAGAACATCGTGCACGGCTCCGACGGCCCAGAGAGCGCCGCCCGTGAACTCGCGATATTCTTCGGTAGCTAGCAGCCGCCCGCAAAACTCTCACAGGCTCTAAACTCACGCCAACCCGAAACCCAGGTGGTTTCTGTGCTCAATTCCATCTTCTCCGTGGCAGGCCGGGACATGGCCATCGATCTCGGCACGGCCAATACGCTCGTCTTCGTGCGCGGCATGGGCATCGTGCTCAACGAGCCGTCCGTGGTGGCGATCAACACCCGCGACAATCGGCCGCTCGAGGTCGGCATGGAAGCGAAGCGGATGATCGGGCGGACGCCGTCCTACATCCAGGCGATCCGCCCCCTCCGCAACGGCGTCATCGCCGACTTCGACATCACCGAGAAGATGCTGCGGTACTTCATCGACAAGGTGCACAACCGGCGGTTCGCCGCACGGCCCCGCATCGTCATCTGCGTGCCTTCGGGCATCACGGCCGTCGAGCGCCGCGCCGTCGAGGAGGCGGCGTACCACGTCGGTGCCCGTCGCGCCTACACCATCGAAGAGCCCATGGCGGCGGCGATCGGCGTCGGTCTCCCCGTTCACGAGCCCTCCGGGTCGATGGTCGTGGACATCGGCGGCGGCACCACCGAGGTGGCCGTCATCTCGCTGGGCGGCATCGTGGTGTCCCGCAGCGTGCGCATCGGAGGGGACGAGCTGGACGAGGCGGTGATCAGCTGGGTCAAGAAAGAGCACAACCTCATGCTCGGCGAACGCACCGCCGAGCAGGTCAAGATGGCGATCGGGTCGGCGTGGCCGTACGCCGACGAGCCTGCGGCCGAGGTGCGCGGGCGGGACCTCATCAGCGGACTGCCGAAGACGGTCGTGCTCTCCAGTTCCGACGTGCGCGAAGCGATCGAAGAGCCCGTCGAAGCGATCGTGGATGCCGTCAAGTTCACACTCGACAAGACGCCACCGGAACTGGCTGCCGACATCATGGACCGCGGGATCGTGCTCACCGGCGGAGGTGCGCTGCTGCGCGGCCTCGACATCCGGCTCGCAAACGAGACGGGGATGCCGATCGTCACTGCCGAGCGACCGCTGCAGTCGGTCGTGCTCGGCTCTGGTGCCTGCCTCGAGGAATTCGATGTGCTGCACGTCGTGCTCTCGTCGAGCGGCCGCGCCTGAGCGCCGGCGGCGGCCTGGCACCTACACGTCAGACGTCGCAGTTGCGATCAGCGACTACGCTCCTGTGAAGCCGTCTGACTTCGCGGACGGATTCCCCTCGGTTCGCAACCACCCCATCTTGTGATGTTCTCTTTTCGCCGCTTCGACCGGTCGACGAGTCTGTTCTTGTCACTGCTCGCGCTCTCGTTCCTGCTTGCGACCTTCGACGTGCGCAGTGAGGGCTCCGGGGTCGGTGCATCGATGCGCGAGGGAGCGCAAACCCTCCTCGCTCCGATTCAGCAGATCGCGACGGCGGTGACCCGGCCTGTGGCCGGCTTCATCGACGGCGTGTCGAACATCGCCGGCCTGCGCGACGAGGTCGAGCGGCTCCGCGTCGAGAACGAGGAGCTGAGTCGCCAGCTCCTCGACGTTGCCAGCTTGGAGAACCGGGTCGAGCAGCTGCAGAGCATCAACGACCTCGATCCGCCGGGTGAGCTGGCGACGATCACGGCACGCATCGTGGCGCTCAGCCCGACCGACTTCGATCAGATTCGCTGGATCGACAAAGGCAAGGTCGATGGAGTCGCCATGGGTCAGGCCGTCATCGACGAAGACGGTTTGGTCGGTCGCATCGACTTCGTTGCGGCGACCTCGGCCCGCGTGCGCCTCGTCACGGACCCGCGGCTGGGCGTCGGTGTGCGGGACCTCTCCACCAACGAGACCGGCTGGGTCGAGGGCCGCGGCCAGACCGGGTTGCAACTCAAGATGTTCAATGCACTGAAGCCGGTGCAAGCGGGTGACCGGTTGGTGACGGACGGCACGCGGTTTCCGCCCGGATTGGAGGTCGGAACGGTCACCGAAGCGGCCGAAGCCGAGGCCGGGTTCGCTCTGATCACGGATGTCGAGCCGTCGATACGCATCTCCGAGCTGGACTTCGTGAAGGTCATCGTCGGTTGGTCCCCCCTCGACGCCGAGGATGACGACGAGGAGGTGCTCCGAGAGAGCAATCGGCTGGTGACGGAAGAGTGAGCAGTCGACCGGTTGCGATCTCGCTCGGCCTCGTCGTCGTCGCCGTCGTCCTGCAGACGACGCTGTTCGGCGCCGGCTTCATCCAACCTTTGGGCGCCTCCCCGCTGCTCGTCGTGGTCACGGTGATGGCGTGCGTCCGATACCTCGATCCAGAGCCGGCGCTGCTCCTCGGATTCACCGCCGGCTTGCTGCTCGACCTGCTGGGTGCCTCGCCTCTCGGATTGTGGGCGATGGTGCACCTCGTCGTCGCCTACCTGTCGCTGCGGATGCGGGCCAGAGCCGACGACGGGTTTCTGTTCGTCGCCCTCGCCGTCTTCGCCGTCACGCTGGTCGGCCAGGGATTGTTCCTGCTGGCGGGTACCCTCTTCGGGCAACGTCTCTTCGCAACCGAAGGGTTGGTGAAGCTGTTGGTGCTACCCGCCGCCTACACCATGATTCTTGGAGTCGTCGTCGTCCCGGGGGTCACGTGGCTGCTGCGTGAGCGCACCGTGGGGACGTGGCTGCGATGAGTATCGGCGTCCGCATCGGCGTGCTCGGGGCCGTGTTCCTCGCTTTCTTCACGGTCTTGACAGTGGCGTTGTGGTCGGTCCAAGTGGTCGAGGGGACGGAGTTCGCCCGCCAGGCGGAGAGCAATCAGATCAAGGTCGTGGACACGCCGGCGCCGCGCGGCGAGATCCGCGACCGGAAGGGACGGCTCCTGGCAGGCACCGTGCCCGTGCTCGCCGCGATCGTGGACGGGGGCCTCGTGCCCGACCCGGACGACCCAGAGATGGGGGCCTACTTGCAGCGCCTCTCAGCCTTCGCCAA
>JBFFFX010000064.1:0-10041 GCA_041557775.1 Acidimicrobiia bacterium
AGATGCGGGAGCCGCTGTTGGCCAGCGCCGCAGAGATCAGCGCGCTCCTGGGCGGAACCGACTGATCGGGCGGTGGACCTTGCTGAACACGATGCTTCCAACGACGAAGAGCCTCCGGTTTCATTGGATCTCGGGCCGGTTGGACATCTCGCTTTCTTCCATGGAGATGCTGTGAAACGCAGACCTGTCAATGTCCGGATTCGCCCGCGGGGGTTCAAAGCTGCCACCGGCCTTGCCCCACTGGCGTACCGCGCGGACCTGACGGTGGCGCGATGACGCCCCCGTCCGTCGGCAGCGCGCATCAGGGATCACCCACAGGCCAGGCGCATCGTGCGACGCCCTGGTCCTCGTCCATCACTGCCACCACCGACGAGCGCGTCTTCGTGCGCGGAGTGGCGCTCGACGAGGCCATCGGCCGGGAGACGTTCGCGGCGATGCTGTTGAGGTTGTGGCGCGGTGATTCGGGCACCGCCGAGGAGGCGGACCTCTTGGGCGCCTGCATGGTCGCCGCCATCGATCACGGTCCCGTTTCGCCCTCCGCGCTCGTCACCCGCACGCTCGCTTCGACGCGGGCGGCACCGATGAGCGGGCTGGCCGGAGGCATCCTGACCTTCGGGGAGCTCCACGGCGCCGTCGTCACTCGTGCAATGCAGATTCTCGCCACCGCTCCGGCCGGCGGGAATCTGGACGACTGGGCGGATGGGGTGTTCGAGTCCGAACGGGCAGCCGGCCGGCGCCTCCCCGGTATCGGGCACCGCTGGCACCATCACGACCTCCGTGCGGAGCGACTGCTGCAACTCGCCGCACGCCTCGGCGACGGTGGGCTCGGTGCCGCGGCGCGGGCCCTGGCGGATCGGGTGAGCCTGCACTCGGGCAACCCGGAGCCGGTCAACATCGACGGCGGGCTTGCGGTCGCCCTCACCACGCTTCGTCTCGATCCGGCCTACGGCGACTTCCTGTTCGCGATTGCCCGCAGCTTCGGTCTGGCCGCGCACTTCGTCGAGGAGCAGGCGCGGGAACGGCCCATGCGAACGATCGATCCCACGGTCGCCCAGTACGACGGCGTGGCGATCCCAGGCTCCGAAGGCGCGGAGTGAGGGCTTGGTGGCGAGCGAAACCGTTCACGGCAAGATGAAGAAAGGAACCGCGACGTGACGGCGGTCGGCGAGAGCACAGTGCAGACCGGCACGGCGCCCGGTGCGGACACACCCGTTCGCCTCGCCATCGTGGGCACCGGAGGTATCGGCCGTGTGCACGCCGAGATCGCAGCCACGATCGGCGTGGTCGAGCTGGTGGGTCTCTGCAGCCTCGACGAGGATGCCGCCGACCTGGCCCGCGAGCTCGCCGTCCCCCTGGTGCGGGACTACCGGGAGCTACTCCGGCTCGAACCGGAGGCAGTGCTCGTCGCGACCCCGAACAACACCCACCTCGAAATCGGTGGCTTCTTTGCCGCGGCCGGCATAGCGACCCTGGTCGAGAAGCCGATCGCCGAGAATCGCCGCGCCGCCCGCGAGCTCTGTGAAATCGCAAAAGACGCGGGAGTCCCGTTGCTCGTCGGCCACCACCGTCGTCACAATCGCCTCGTGCAGGCTGCGCAGCAGTTCGTCGGCGCCAAGATCGGAAGGCTCGTCGCGACGAGCACGCTCGTGACGATGCGCAAGCCCGACTCGTATTACGAGATCGAATGGCGGCGCAGCGAAGGTGCCGGCCCGCTCTTGGTGAACCTGATCCATGAAGTCGACCTGCTCCGGGCGGTGTGCGGCGAGATCGAGAGCGTGCAGGCCGCTTCGGCGAAGCTCGCACGGAACTTCGCGTTCGACGACACGGCGACGATGCTGTTCCACTACGCAAACGGTGCGCTCGGAACGCTGGTCATCTCCGAGTCGACGCCTTCTCCGTGGAGTTGGGAGGCGTCGGTGAGCGACGGCATGGGCTTTCACAACGCAGGCCAGGACCACGCCCGGTTCATCGGGACCGAAGCGTCGCTGAGCTTCCCGAGCCTCACGGCGTGGAGGTACGACGGAAGTGATCCGGATCCCGGCTGGCAGTCGCCCTTACTGGCCTCCCGGTTGACCGTTGGGCAGCACAACCCCTATGACCGCAGCTCAGGGTCGAGCTCGTCGCCGCGGTCCCTGCAGCGGGGCATTGCCCAGACGAACCCGTATGCAGCCCAGATCGCGAACCTGGCGCAGGTCGCAAGAGGAGTCGAGGCTCCCGTGGTGTCGGGTGAGGACGGCCTTCGGGATCTCGCCGTGGTGGATGCGGTGATTCTGGCGGCACGAAGTGGCGAGGTCGTCGACATCGACGAGCTCCTCGATGAAGCGTGAGGACTCACGCGGCTGACTGGAGGTACGAATGAGCCGAACCGTTGCTCAGCAGCTGGTCGACTACCTCGCCCGGCGCGGGGTCAGGCGAGTCTTCGGACTCTGCGGCCACACCAACATCGCCGTGCTGTCGGCAATGGCCGACAGCCCGATCGACTTCGTCAACGTGCGTCACGAGCAGGTCGCGGCGCATGCCGCCGACGGATACGCTCGGGTGACCGGGCGTGCGTCGGTGGTCTTGAGCCATCTCAGCCCGGGCCTGACCAACGCGGCGACCGGGGTCGCCAACGCTGCGCTCGACTGCATCCCGATGGTGGTGATCGCGGGCGATGTGCCGAGGCATTACTACGGGAAACATCCTCACCAGGAAGTCAATCTGCACTCCGATGCCGGCCAGTACGAGATCTACCGTCCGTTCGTGAAGCGGGCCTGGCGGGTCGATACGCCGGAGTTGCTCCCCGAGATCGTCGAGAAGGCCTTTGCGCTGGCCGAGTCGGGGCAGCCGGGTCCGGTGCTGGTGAACGTGCCGATGGACGTCTTCTCGGCCGAGATCGATCCGGAGCTGTTCGAGCGACTCGACCAGAACACGAGAGACCTGGTGAAGCCCTCGATCGACGACGAGACGGCGCACCGCATCATCGAGCGGCTGGCCGAGTCGACGTCGCCCGTGTTGTACGTCGGCGGTGGCATCCACCTCGCCGGGGCCAGTCGCGAGCTGGAGGCGTTCATCGACCACATGGGCATCCCCGTCGCCCACAGCCTGATGGGGAAGGGAGCGGTCTCCGATGCCCATCCGTTGGTGCTGGGCATGACCGGGTTCTGGGGTACGTCGCTCGTCAACACCGCATGCCTCAATGCCGACACCATTCTCGCCATCGGAACGCGCTTCAAGGAGGCCGACAGCAGCTCGTGGTATCGGGAGTACACGTTCAACATCCCGGAGACGAAGCTGATCCACATCGACATCGAGCCGAGCGAGATCGGGCGCAACTTCCCGACCGAGATCGGCGTGGTCGCCGACGCCCGCGCCGCGCTCCGAGTGCTCAATCGCGTGGCACGGCAGCGCCACCCGGAGGGGTTCACCAACCCGGCCGTGGTCTCGAAGATCGCCGAGTTCCGCACCGGCTTCGCCGAGCAGAACGCCGAGATGGCCACCAGCGATGCCTGGCCGATGATGCCCGAGCGCATTCTGGCCGACACCCGCAAGGCGCTGCCTGCCGACGCCATCATCACGACGGATGTCGGCTGGAACAAGAACGGCGTCGGACAGCAGTTCCCGATCCTCGAACCGGGCACGTTCATCACCCCCGGCGGGTTCGCCACGATGGGCTTCGGCCCGCCGGCCGCAATCGGGGCCAAGCTCGCCGCTCCCGACCGAACGGTCGTGTCGCTGGTCGGTGACGGCGGGTTCGGGCAGAACCCGGCGATGCTCATGACGGCCGTCGAGCTCGGTCTGCCCATCGTCTGGGTCGTGATGAACAACAACGCCTTCGGCACCATCGCCGGTCTTCAGAAGGCCCACTTCGACCTCACCTACGGGACGACCTTCCCCGGCGAGATCGGCGACGGAGTTCCCGACTACGCCGCCATCGCCCGCGCCTACGGCGCAGACGGCGTGACGATCGAACGAGCCGACGACTTCCTGCCGGCGCTCGAGCGGGCGCTCGGTTCGGGCCGTCCGACCGTCATCGACGTGCCCATGAAGAACAACCCGACACCGACCACCGGGCATTGGAACATCCTCGACATCTACTCACCCGACCGCGACGTCTCCCACGTCGCGACAGACTGAAGGAGCCGCGATGGTGCGCCAGATCACCGACGAGGAGCGGCGGGTCGCCGCCGGCATGCTCGACCGCGCGCGGGCGGCCATGGCGGAGATCGCTCACTACGACCAGGCGACTGTCGACCGGCTCGCCCGCGCCATCGGCTGGGCGCTCGGCAACGAGGAGACCTTCACCCGTCTCGCCCAGATGGGTGTCGACGAGAGCGGATCCGGTGACCGAGCCGGTCGGCCGGGCAAGCGCTTCAAGATCCACGGCATCTTGCGCGATGCGCTGCGCACACCGAGCGTTGGCATCATCGAGACCGATGCCGAACGGGGCCTGGTCAGGTACGCAAAGCCGGCCGGAGTCATCGCCTCGATCGTGCCGATGACGAACCCGGCGCTCACGCCCCCCGGCACGGCCATCAACGCCATCAAGGCCAAGGATGCGGTGATCTTCTCGCCCCACCCGCGCACCAAACGGACGACGGGCGAGGTGGTGCGCATCCTGCGCGAGGTCATGGAGCGCGAGGGGGCGCCCGCCGACCTGTTCCAGAGCGTCGAGCACCCCTCGATCCCCCTGGCGCAGGAGCTCATGGCGATCTGCGACGTGACGCTGGCGACCGGCGGTCCGGCGATGGTCAAGGCCGCGTACAGCTCCGGCAAGCCGGCGTTCGGGGTCGGCGCCGGCAACTCGACCATGGTCGTCGACGCCACCGCCGACATCGCGGAAGCGGCCCGCAACACCCGCCTCTCGAAGACATCCGACTTCGGCTCCGGCTGCTCGGCCGACGGCAACATCCTGATCGACGACTCGATCTACGACGCCTTCGTGGCCCAACTCGTCGCCGAGGGAGGCTATCTGGCCACGCCGGAGCACAAGGCGATGCTCGAGGCTGCGATGTGGGACGACGACGGCCGGCGCACGCTCGAGACCGTCGCTCAGCCGGCGCCGAAGCTGGCGGCGACGGCCGGATTCTCCATCCCTGACGATCGCACGTTCATCATCGTCGAACAGGACGCGATCGGTCCGGAGCATCGTTTTTCGGGCGAGAAGCTGACGACGTTGCTCGCGGTCTACCGGTGCAACAGCTGGGAGGACACCCTCGAGCGCGTCCGCGCCATCTACGAGGTCGGCGGCAAGGGCCACTCCTGCGGGATCTACAGCTTCGACGACGAGCACATCGACGAGCTCGCCCGGGTGGCGCCGGTGAGCCGCATGATGGTGCGTCAGCCACAGTCGAAGGCCAACGCCGGGTCCTTCACCAACGGAATGCCCATGACGTCGAGCTTGGGATGCGGCATCTGGGGCGGCAACGTCACCAACGAGAACATCAGCCTGAAGCACTACCTGAACGTCACATGGGTGAGTCGGCCGATTGCCGAGGACCGACCGTCGGAGCCGGAGCTGTTCGGTGAGTTCTTCGGCACCGAGGCACCGTAGGGGGAGGCGATGGACCAGAAGTTCTCACTTGCCTACCTGGCCGTTGCCGGGACCCCGCCGGAGACGATGATCGATATCGCCGCGGCAACGGGCTACGACTTCGTGAGTCTGCGGCTCACCAAGGTCACACCCGACGAGGAGGTGCCGCCCCTTCTCGATGATCCCGCCCGGGCTCGTGCCGTTCGCAAACACGCCGAGGACGCCGGGATCACCATCCTCGACGTCGAATTGGCTCGGGTCGGACCAGATGGCGAGCCCGGCGACTTTGCGACGTTCATGGAACGAACGGCCGACCTCGGCGCCCGCTACGTCCTCGCCCAGCTCCCGGACGCCGACCGGGCGCGTGCCGCCGCGAACTTCGCTGCGCTGTGCCAGCTCGCCGCACCCTTCGGGCTGACCGTGGGGCTCGAGTTCCTTCCGTGGACGGCGACCTCCGATCTGGCCGCCGCCGTCGACATCGTGCGCCGCGCCGACCAGCCGAACGGCGGCATCGTCATCGACACGCTCCACTTCTGCCGCTCGACATCGACTGTCGACCAGATTCGCGTCCTCTCGCCGTTCCTCTTTCCCTTCGTGCAGCTGTGTGATGCGCCCCGGGAGACGCCACGCACCGAGGAGGGCCTCATCCACGCCGCGCGCGCTGCACGGAACTTCCCAGGAGAAGCCGGGCTCGACCTGCGTCCCCTCGTCGAGGCGTTGCCCAATGTGCCGTACGCACTCGAGATCCCCAATGATCGGATGAGGAGTGATGTCGGCACGGAGGAGTTCGCCAGGCGAGCGCTGAACGCCACCAAGCGCTTCTTCGCCGGTAGCGAGATTGTGCAGGTGGCGTGGTAAACATGGGCCCATGACGCACACGGTCCTGCTGCTCAATGGCCCAAATCTGAATCTCCTCGGAACCCGGGAACCCGAGGTGTACGGCGCGGACACCCTGGACGACATCGTCGCCGACCTTCGCGCCTATGCGGAGGGCAGGGGAGTCGAGATCGAGGCCTTTCAGTCGAACGTGGAAGGCGCGCTGATCGACCGCCTCCACCAGGCCCGGGGCCGGGTCGATGGTGTGGTCTTCAATCCAGGGGCCTTCACGCACTACAGCTATGCGCTGCGTGATGCGATCGCGGGTACCGAACTCGCGGTCATCGAGACGCATCTCTCGAACGTGCACGCCCGTGAGGAGTTTCGTCACCGGTCGGTGTTGGCGGAGGTTTGTGTCGGCGTCGTCGCCGGGTTCGGGCGTCACAGCTATCGCGTCGCGCTGGACGCGCTCCTCCTGCATCTGGGTCAGACCGGTTCCAGCAGCTGACCATGCGCGACCTGGTCGAGCACGAGCCCAACATCGTTCTCACCGGTTTCATGGGAACCGGCAAGACGACCGCGGGTCGCCTCCTCGCCGAACGCCTCGGCATGGAGTTCGTGGACACGGACGAGCTGCTCGAAGAACGTCACGGTCCTATCGCCGAGATCTTCGAGACGCGCGGAGAAGCCGCATTTCGCGAGCTGGAGCACGCCTTGGCCGAGGAGCTGTCGGACCGCCGCGGGGTCGTGATATCTACCGGCGGCAGGATGATGCTCGATGCCGACAATGTCACCGCGCTCAGCCGCACGGGTCGAGTGTTCTGCCTCGTCGCCACGCCCGACGAGATCTTCGATCGTGTGTCGAGCGATGCGGATCGGACCGCACGGCCGCTGCTGTTGGTGCCCGACCCGAAGAGTCAGATCATCGAGCTGATGAACGAACGCGAGGTCGGATACCGCCGGTTCCCGCAGCTGACCACCAGCGAGATCAGCCCCGAACACGTCGCCCAGGGTCTCGCTGAGCTGGTGACGTCGGACCCGCACCGGTATGCGATTGCCTCGCCCGGGGGCGAGTACCACTACTCGGTGGGAGCCGGGATCCTCCCTTTCCATCGTCAGCTGGCGCGCATCGAGGGCCCCAGCGTCGTGGTCACCAACGAGACCGTCGCCGAGCACTACCTCCCGAGCTGTGGAGATGTCGACCTCGCCATCGTCCTCCCCGCCGGAGCTGACCAGAAGACCGTCGCGTCGGTGCAGGCGGTCCACGACCGGCTCCTCGATGCGCAGCTCGATCGATCCGCAACCGTCGTTTCGCTGGGCGACAGCATCGTCGGAGATGTCGCGGCGTTCGCTGCTGCGACGTACATGCGGGGCGTCGATCTCGTGCACTGTCCCACCGACCTGATCGCCATGGTCGACACCAGCGTGGGAGGCAAGGTCGGACTCGATGTTCCCCAGGGCAAGAACCTCATCAGTCTCTTCAAGCAGCCGGCTGCCGTGATCGCCGACGTCGCGACCCTGCAAACGCTGTCGCCGCGCGAGTTCTCGGCGGGTATGGGCGAGGTGCTCAAGCACGGCCTGATCTCGGGCGCCGACGCCCTCGCGCGCATCGAGACGGGCCACTGGCGGGACGAAGGGCACCGTCTCCCTGGGGCACTCGGCGATCTGCAGGCGCTCGTGGCCCAAGCCGTGCAGATCAAGATCGCTGTGATCCAGGAGGATCCCTACGACGAGAATCGGCGCCAGATCCTGAACCTCGGACACACGTTCGCGCATGCGTTCGAGCTCGTCGACGACGGTGATCTCATGCACGGCGAAGCGGTCGGGGTCGGCCTCGTCGCAGCAGCCCGGCTGTCGGCTCGGCTGGGCTACAGCGCGTCGGATCTGCCGGCGCGGGTCGAGGAGCTGGTGCGCCATGTCGGGCTGCGGCCTGCGCTGCCCCGGCCGCTCGATCCCAGCGCCGTCATGGCCGCCATGGCCCGCGACAAGAAGCGCCGCGCATCCCAACAGCGATTCGTCATCCTTCGCGACATCGGAGATCCGATCGTGACGGCAGTCGACGACCTCGATGTGGTCGATGCCGTGGTGCGCTCTGTCCAGCCGGAGCGGGAGTGATCGTCGGCGAGATCACCTGAAGCGCGTGGCGCGACCCGCGGCCGCGTACACGCCTAGGCCGGCACGAGGACCGGTTCCAGATCCGGGATCTCTGCTTCGAGACCGGCGATCCGCGGGTGGTTCCACGCCACGAAGGCCACGGTGATCACGAACACACCCGTCAGCGCGAGGAGGAGTCCGGTGCCGCGTCCGGGACCCGTGCCGACGAGGGCGCCCAGCGGGCCGCCGGCCGTCATCATGAACGGCTCGAAGACCCGGTCGGCGAGCCATCCGGCGAGCAAGAACGCGGCGGGCGACGATGCGATCGCCGACACCTGGCGGAGAGCGAAGACTCGGCCCTGGAGGTGGGGTGGGACTTTCGACTGCCAGATCGCCTGGCTGCTGCCTCCGGCGGTCGGATGGGTGGCCTGCATCAGCACCAGCCCGGCGACGACCAGCCACAACGAGGGGCGCAACCCCACGAGCACGAGCCCGGCACCCATCGCAGCGATCGGCAGGTACACGCCCGCGATGCGGTCTCGCGGGCCGCCCCAGATCGCCAGCCCAAGGCTTCCGGCGAGCATGGCCAGAGCGCCCACCGACGCGACGATGCCCGTCATCTGCTCCGACGTGATCGTCAGCAGCAGTGGGATCAGGAGCACGCCTTGGAAGGCGAAGGCGAAGTTCACCGTGACGAACGAGAGCATGAGAATGAGCAGCGCCCGGCGCTGCAGTACGAAGTCGACGCCCTCGCGAGCCTCGCGCATGAGGCCCCCGACGCCGCGCCCTGCGGTGCGTGCGCCCTCGACGGACGGGAACCGCACCAGCAGCAGGGTTCCAACGGCGATCGCAAAGGTGACGAAGTCGATCACGAACAGGGTGGCGAGACCGGAGGACACGACGATTGCGGCAGCCGCCGCCGGGGCGGTGATGCGACCGATGCTGCCCGCCACCTGTACCAAGCCAGAGGCGCGGGCGTAGTCCGCTTTCGGGACGAGGACGGTCGTCGCGGCCGAGTAGGCGGGGAATTGGAAGGCCTCAAAGAGCCCGCTGATCGACAGCGTGAGGTAGAGATGCCAGATCTCGAGCACACCGGAGATCAGGAGCAGCATCGTCACGAGCGTGCCAAAGGCCGCGCCGGTGTCGGCGAGCAACATCGCTCGACGCCGGTCCCACCGGTCGACGAGGGCGCCGGCAAACGGTGATACCAGCAGCATCGGGAGCCGCGATGCCGTCACGATGAGCGCGAGCTGAGTCGCGGATCCCGTCTCCTGAAAGACCCAGATGGCGAGGCCGAAGCTCGTCATGGAGGAGCCGAGTGTGGAGACGAGCTGGCCGAGCCATACGACTCCGAAGGTCCGTGTGCCCGGCGACGCTGTGAAGAACCTTCTCATATTTCCTCATCTAGAATAGTATTCTAGATTAATATATACGAGATGAGCAGTTTGTGCAAGAATGACGCCATGGGTGATCGTGACCAACCCCTATGGCGCCAGGCGGCGACCCATACCCTCCACACGGCGTTGATCCTGAAGGCGGAGCTCGAGGAGCGGCTGCACGACGAATTGGGTTTGCTCCTCGCCGACAACGAGGCGTTGCTCAACCTGTCCCACGGACCG
>JBFFFX010000065.1:0-9858 GCA_041557775.1 Acidimicrobiia bacterium
CTCGCCGTCGAGTTCCGCATCAAGGCCGGGACCGTCAAGGCCGTCAATGGTCTCAGCTACACGCTCGACCGGCACGAGACGGTGGCCATCGTCGGTGAGTCGGGGAGCGGCAAGAGCGTCGGCGCCCAGGCTGTGATGGGAATCATCGACAGTCCTCCCGGATTCGTGACAGGAGGCTCGGTGCGTTTTCACGGCGTCGAACTGCTCGACCTCCCCGAAGAGGAGCACCGACAGGTTCGCGGAGAGCGAATCGCCATGATCTTCCAGGACGCGCTGACGGCGCTGAACCCCGTCTTTCCGGTGGGCTGGCAGATCGCGGAGATGTTCCGGACCCATCGCGACGTCACGCGGGCGGACGCAAACGAGCGCGCAATCGAGTTGATGGAGCGAGTCAAGATCCCCCTGGCGCGGAAGCGTGCCAGGTGCTACCCGCACGAGTTCAGCGGCGGCATGCGGCAGCGCGTGATGATCGCCATGGCGCTCGCCCTCGACCCCGAGATCCTCATCGCCGACGAGCCCACCACTGCGCTCGACGTGACCGTGCAGGCGCAGATCATGAACCTCCTGGCCGAGCTACAGCAGCAGACCGGTATGGGGCTCATCCTCATCACCCATGACTTGGGCGTGGTCGCCGAAACCGCGGACCACGTCGTCGTGATGTACGCAGGGCGGGAGGTGGAGAAAGGCGGCTGCACCGCCGTCTACGCCGCGCCGGCACACCCGTACACCATCGGCCTGATGGACTCGCTCCCGCGCCGGGACATCCACTCCGAACGGCTGCGGCCCATCGCGGGCTCGCCTCCCGACCTCCTGGCAGTACCACCCGGGTGTGCGTTCCGGCCCCGCTGCCCATATGCGGACGGCATTTGCCACGAGGAGGTTCCCGTTCTGGTCGAGACCGGCCCGGGGCGTGTGGCGGCCTGCCACTTCTGGAAGGAGGTGCAGCGTGAGCGCAGCGGCGAATGAGCCTGCATCGTCCGGCAACGACGTCGTCCTCCGGGTCGAGCACCTCGTCAAGTATTTCCCGATCACGCGCGGAATCCTGCTGCGTCGTGAGATCGGCACCGTGAAGGCCGTCGACGACATCAGCTTCGAGCTGCATCGCGGCGAGACGTTGGGGTTGGTCGGCGAGTCGGGATGCGGCAAGACCACGACGGCGCGCACCTTGCTCCGGCTCGAGAAGCCGTCCAGTGGACAGGCGTACTACCGGGACCGCGACATCTTCCAGCTTCGGGCGGGTGAGCTGCGCGAGCTGCGGCGCGAGATCCAGGTCATCTTCCAGGACCCGTATGCGTCGCTGAACCCGCGCATGACCGTCGGCGACATCATCGCCGAAGGCTGGCGGATCCATCGCGACGTCGTGCCCAGGAGCCGCTGGCGGGAACGCACGTACGAATTACTCGAGCTGGTCGGGCTCAACCCGGACCACATCAACCGGTATCCCCATCAGTTCTCGGGCGGTCAACGGCAGCGCATCGGAGTGGCCCGCGCCCTCGCCTTGAAGCCGAGCATCATCATCTGCGACGAGCCGGTATCGGCCCTGGACGTGTCCGTGCAGGCGCAGGTGGTCAACCTGCTGGAGGACCTGCAAGATCAGCTCGGGCTGGCCTATCTCTTCATCGCCCACGACCTCTCGGTGGTGCGCCACATCTGCGACCGCATCGCCGTGATGTACCTGGGCAAGATCGTCGAGATCGGCAACGAGTTTGACGTCTACGACAACACGGCCCACCCGTATACGGAGGCGTTGCTCTCCGCAGTGCCGATTCCCGACCCGGCCCTGCGAGATCCGGCGCGGCGCATCCTGCTCGAGGGAGATGTGCCCAGCCCGGCAGATCCCCCTTCCGGTTGCCGCTTCAGAACGCGGTGCTGGAAGGCGCAGGAGCAATGTGCCGTCGAGGTACCCGAACTCATCGAGCGGGGTCAGGATCATCCCGTCGCGTGCCACTACCCACAGGTCGAATGGGCTCCGCGCCGCAGCACCCGATCCTCACCGAACGACCAGGGCGGCTCATCGTTCTGAGGAGCGGCGGGTCCACCGCGGCACCTTTCGCCCAACCGCCCCGAACCCACGACCGTGGGATCGAGCGCAGCTGCCGGAATGCGATGCTTCCGCCGGCTCCCTGTCTTTGGAATCCCTTGAGGTGGCCTCGGCATCCTGGCGGGGAAAGGAGGTGCCGATGACCAACAGGCACATGCGCACGAGCCACGGATGTGGCAGGAGCGCGTTCTGCCGTCCGCACGAACACGCTGGTTCGGCTGACTGAGCTCCTGGGTCCGCCACCGACTCCGCAAGGTCCGCAGAGGGCGGAAATGGTGACCCATGGTGGGAACTTGGCCCCTTCTTCCCGCAGGTTGGGCAGGTGCAAGATCGAAGAGGAGCCACCTGCGCCGGAGGTGCTGTGATGGTGACGACCGATCCTCGCCACGCAATGAACCTCGACGCCGGCCGCGTTCGGGAGCGGATCGAGGGAATCCTCGAGCGTCGGCCTGCGGTCGGTCTCGCCGTAGGGGTAGTCCACGGCGGACAGCTCGTCTTCTACCACGGTCACGGATTCGCCGACATCGCCGCCCGCTCGCCGGTCACCGAGCACACGGTGTTTCGGATTGCTTCACTCACCAAGGTGTTCACGGCGGTTGCGGTCATGCAACTCGTCGAGCGGGGCCAGGTCGACCTCGACGCTCCTGTCTCGGGCTACTTGCGTGCCTATGACCTGATCCCCGTGGCGTCCGAGCACCGTCCGGTGACGCTGCGCCATCTCCTCACCCACACGGCGGGAATCCCCGAGGTGTTGCGTCTCGCCGATTTGTTCCATCCGTCGTGGGGTCCGTTTGGTGACCGGCCTGCCGTGCTCAGCGTGGAGCCGGGCGAACCGCTGCCGTCGCTCGCCGAGTACTACCGGGACGGGCTGGCACTGGTCGCCGAGCCCGGCACCGTCTTCGCCTATTCGAACCACGGGTTCGCCACGCTCGGCCAGATCATCGAGGACGTGAGCGGACGGTCTCTGGGCAGCTACTTCCAGGAGCAGTTGTTCGAGCCGCTGGGCATGACCGGCACCGTCTACGGCCGGCTCGAGCCGGCCACCGTCCCGCGAGCGGTCGGCTACGTGATTCGGTCCTCCGGCCCCGTGCCGGTCGCCGACCGTGATTGGATCTCCGGCGGTGCGTCCAACATCTCCTCGACCACGGGTGACGTTGCCCGGTTCGTCGCCGCGCTTCTCAGCGCGGGCTCGGTCGAGCATGGCTCGATCCTTGGCGCGGCGACCCGGGCGACGATGTTCGAGCCGCACTACCAGCCGGACGCCCGGCTTCCAGGTATGGGCCTCGGTTTCTTCCGGAGTGAGTGCGGAGGACGTCGGGTCGTCGAACACTCGGGGACGCTCCCCGGGTTCCACTCGCACCTGCTTGCTGCGCCCGATCCCGGAATAGGCATCATTGCGTTCACCAACGGTGCTACCGGCGCGTCTTCGTGGTTGCCGGTCGAGCTGAGGGGTCTGCTCCGCCATCTGTTGGGCGAGCCGGACGGTGCGCCACGCGTCGACATTCCGCACCATCCGGAGGTCTGGAGCGACCTCTGCGGTCGGTACCGGCTGCCTCCGGGCTCCGATCTGCGGGGGCGGGTGGCGACCGGCGCCGGTGCCGAGGTCTTCGTCCGCGGCGGCCGCCTCATGCTCCGGATTCTCACGCCCGTGCCGGCTCTGTTCCGCGGTGCGCCGCTCGACCCCGACGCTCGTGGCGATCCCTACGTGTTCCGGTGCAACCTCTCCGACTTGGGGCTGGGTCTGGTCCGCGTCGTTTTCGCCGGAGCACCGGGTGCCGGCATCACCGCGATGCACACGGACCTCGGCTCACAACCGCTGTCGTTCAACCGGCGACCGTCGGCGCGAGGTCGGGGGAGCTGATGTGATGATCGCCGTCTCACGGGGCTGAAGGACGTCGGCGAGCGGGGGCGGCGAGCGCGAACGGGCCGCTCCGGGCCGTTCTGCTGGTTCGGCAGGCATTCGGCATCTGGAGGTTCTGGTCTGACGTAGCGTCGTATCAGTGGCCTGCTACAGCGCTTGCTACAGCTCGGGCGCGGCCGCGTTCCGCCAGCTTGCGGATGGCGTTGAGACCTGGTGTATCGCTCGGCACGTTGTAGATGCGGCCGGCGAAGAAGTCGATGATCTCATCGCGGTGAGCCGCGTGCACCGAGTAGGCGAAACCGTACGGCTCCAGCCAGAACGCGTCGAGCAGATCCTGGATGATGTCCTGACCCGCCTCGGCGTACTCCTGGTATTCCTTGAAGGGATTGACCGCGTCCGGGGCGCCCGCAGCAAGGTGGTCGGCGATCGTCTCGGCCAGCTTCCGGCCCTCGTGCATTCCGAAGTGCACCCCGAAGGAGAAGACCGGGTCGATGAAGCGGTGGGAGTCGCCGACGCACGCGTACCCGGGACCCGTGAACTCACGGATGTGGTACGAGTAGTTCGCCGTTGCCGACGGTTCCATGATGATCGTCGCGTCGCCCACTCGCCGGGTGAGCTCTGAGTTGAGTTCCTTGAACTCGCGGTACAGGAAGTCGGTCTTCGACTCGCCGCACTCCTTGAAGTACGACGCCGGCACCACCACACCGACGCTGACCGTCATCTCATCGATCGGGATGAACCAGGCCCAGTGATTCGGGCGCTGGTAGAAGATGATTGTGTTGTCTCGCTCGTCACCCGGATCGCGGGTCGCTCCAGTGACGTGGGCGAACACCGCGATCTGTTTGTCGTACTGTCCTCGGGTCTTCTCGCCGGTCACGCCCGCTCGGCTCAGGAAGCATTTCATGCCTGAGGCATCGACGACGACCTTGGCATTGATCCGCCGGGCCTTGCCGTCCCCGTTCTGCCACGTAACGCCCTTCACCTGGCCGTCGTCACGGACGATGGCGCTCTTCGCCTCACCGGAGATCCGGCGGACGCCCAGCTCCTCGGCGTGGTTGAGCAACATCGCGTCGAAATCCGACCTGCGCACCTGCCAGGTGGTCGACTCCTTCCGCTCCCCGTCGGCGGTGACCTCCACGACGGGCACCCAGAATGAGTTCCTCCCTTCGGGCCCGTACACCTTGACGCCTCGCTTGACGGGGTGCGCCGTCGCCTGCATCGCCTCGCCGAGGCCCAGCGATCGCAGCAGGCTGCCCGTTGCGCCGGTGAGCGACTCACCGATGTGGAAGCGCGGAAAGGTCTCCTTCTCGATGAGAACGGTGTTGATGCCGCGCCGCACCAATTCAGTGGCCGTCACGGAGCCGGCCGGGCCGGCCCCAACGACGACAACGTCGGTGCAAATCACTTCGTCCATGAATCCCCCTGTCTTGCCCTACCAAGGCCCCAGCCGTCACTATACGGGAATCAGGTCGCGAGCCAAGCCTCTCGTTCCGGCCGGGCAGTGTGTCCGTTTGCAAACATCCGCCGCCATGGGCATGGGTTGCTGCCGAGAGTGGAGTTCGCCGGACGCGGCCCGGCGCCTCACGAAGCGCACGAGAGAGAGAGCTGCCGGCCCTTCGCGGTCACGTTGTCGTTCTGCGGCGTGCCACTCCAGCCCGCCGGTCGTGGGACCAATACGGGTTCCGGCTCGGAGTCGTTGCATCGGGGGTGGTTCCGGTGCGCCTCGCGCTGACGGTGAATCGGGTACCGGCGTCCGTCAAGGGCGAGCTTGCAGCCGATCGAGCGCTTCTGAAGCCCCGATCACGCCGAGACAGAACACAGCGGTGAGTGCGACCGTGAACAGCGCAAACTCCGCAAAGACCACGAGCAACGCAGACGACGTCTCGACGAGGCCGAGGAATGCGAACTGGTGACCCAGGAGGAAGACGAGGAGCACCTGGGTCAGGAGGATCGGCAACAGCGCCGCCGGCCGCCGGCGGCAATAGACCCAGATCAAAACGGTGCCGAGCACTATCGCCCCGATCATGAGGGGCATCGACGGCGGCAGCAGCCGATCGAACGCGTCGTCGGCGACCATCAGCTCGGCCATCGTGAATCGGGGGCGCAGTGCGAGGAGCGACACTGCACCCAGCACGATCATCTCGGCGGCATGGATGCCGGAGTACCGGAACCAAGCTGCAGTCGAGTGCTCGGCTACCCCGGTGCGGTAGCTCCACACGAGGCAAAGGCCGCAGAGGGCCCCTGCAAACAGCATCGGCCCCACGTTGAACCAGATGTCGGAGATGAATATGTCGTGGGCGACGGTGAAGCCGAGAACCGCCACCACGCCGGAGACGACGCCGTGCAACGCAGATGGCGCAGGCCAGGTCGTGGCTGAGCGGCGGGTGGTTGTCGTCTCGGTCATCCGGGCCAGAGTACCGAGTGGAGGTGCACTTCGATGGAAGCCGCGTTGATTCGAGAAACGAGCTCCCGCGTCCCGCAGCCGGAGGCAGGGGCGTTGCCGAGGACGACGGGCGGTGCTCGTCTTGCCATTCGCCCCTTGATCACGGTGCGCCGCCGACGCACACTGAGGGAGAGGCTCCACCGGAGACGGTCATCATGGCGTACCGGCCTCGTTCCGCCCTCGTCGTCACGACGATGCTGTGCTCGCTCTTGGGAGCGTGCCTCGGGCAGGACGCTCGGGACGTGGAGCTGACCCTCACCGAATGGGATCACGGCTGGCTCGCCGTCGTCGAGCCCGACAAGCAGTTCTCGGTGACGTTTCGTGAGAATCCGCAGTATCCGGATGCGGCGTGGGTGATCGCCGGCATCGACCCTCCGACCTTGGAGGTCCTCGGCTTCATCCACCAAGGGCCCGGTGAGGTTCCCGAAGGGGACCCGACACTCCCGATCGCTGGGTTCGAGATCATCGGCACGCAACTCGGTGAGGCCACGGTCTCGTTCGAGATCGTCGTCGGCGGACGGACGGTCGACCGCGTCGAGTACGAGATCGGCGTCGTCGAGGACGCATGCGAGGGCGACGACGGCCTCGCCGCGCCCCGGTGCGATCGCCCGCACGAGGAGTTCTGGCCCCACGAGATCTCCGAGTTGGATCACGGGCGGACCATCGATCTCACCGCAGGCGAGGTGGCGACGGTGCAGCTGACGGCAAACGCCGTGCATCCCGATGCCGCCTGGGCGCTCGCCGGCGCGGATTCGGCGGTCGTCGATGTCTCGCAGCCCCGTGAGCTCGCCACCCGGACCCCGGGCAACTGGGACACGACCGACACCGCCGAGCCGGGTTCGTTCCTCCCGCGGTGGGAGTTCCTCGTCACGGCAGCGGCGCCGGGCACATCGCTCGTGCGCTTCGAGATGCGCCGGGAAGGCATCCTCATCGAGTTTTGCGAGCTCACGTTCGAGGTGGCCGAGTAGCCCGCCGCCCGGTCGCTGGATCCCCCCTCGGCCGCAAGGTCTCAGTCTCCGGCCGCCCACCAGTCGAGCACCCGGAGCGCACGGAGCGTGTTCCAGCGGCCCGGCGATCCCACTCCGGATTCCATGTCGAAGTGGACGCGTCCGGGGTGGATGTGGTCGAGCGGCCACCGGCCGTCGGCCATGCGCTTGGATCGCACGACCTCCACGCCCTCGGCCATTCGGGGCTCAGGCTGTGCACCGGTGCGGCGGAAGTAGTCGAGCACCCGCAGCACGTCGTAGTGCCAGTAGTACGGGAAGGAGAGTTGGAGATAGGCGGGATCGACGACGGCGCCGGTGCTCTTGCGACGGAACAGGCCGCGCTCGAGCAGGTACTCCTCGCCGCGCTGCCGGGCCGTCCGGATCTCGTCGGATCCGCCGGTCGCGTTCTCGAACCCCCACAACCCGTCGAGCACGTTGATGGTCGTGTCGAAGGAGGACCGCACCGAACCGTTCTCGGCCTCGCAATTCCAGCCCCCGTCATCGAGCTGCTCGCGCAGAACGCGCGCAACGACCGGCTCGACATCCACGCCGAAGTACGAGCCGGTCTCGATCGTCCGTCCATTGATGCAGGGCTCGACCTCACCGTCGAAGTACCGTTGCCCGTCGTGTTCCCAGCGCCCGTTCTCGGCGACGAGGGCGATCGCCCGGCGGGCGGCGTCCGACGCCGGATCGAGCCCGAGGATCTCCAGCGTCTGCAGCGTGTGCATGGTGGCGGTCCACGGCTGGCCCGGTTCACCGCGGCGGTAGTCCGCCGGGAAGCACGCTCCGCCGGCCCACAGACCGTCGGCGTCCTCGAGGGCGAGGAGTCGTGCACCCCAGCCCTCGTGTTCCACCCGCGCTCGCTCGGCAGCGACGTGGTCAGGGGAGGCGTGCTCGAGGTCCGCGAGCACCTGCCAGCGAATCGCAGGATCTCCCTTCAGCAGCCACGTGATCACGTCGGTCGTCCCTCCGCTCGACTCGCGCACACGCATCTCCCCACCTACGCCGCCCCGACGTAGCCGGCGAGGTGCCGGCCGGTCAGGGTGGAACGGTCGGCGACGAGGTCGGCCGGCGTGCCTTCGAACACGACACGGCCGCCGTCGTTGCCGGCGCCTGGGCCGAGGTCGATGACCCAGTCGGCGTGGGCGATCACCGCCTGGTTGTGCTCGATGACGATGACCGACTTGCCGGAATCAACGAGCCGATCGAGAAGGCCGAGCAGGTGCGCGACGTCGGCGAGGTGGAGTCCGCTGGTTGGCTCGTCGAGGACGTAGAGGCCGCCTTCCTCGGCCATGTGGGTGGCCAGCTTGAGCCGCTGCCGCTCGCCGCCGGACAGGGTGGGAAGCGGCTGGCCGAGGGTGAGGTAGCCGAGACCGACGGCGGCCAACCGCTGCAGGATCTCGTGGGCAGCGGGGGCCCGGGCGTCGCCGTCGGCGAAGAACGCCTCGGCCTCGGTCACCGGCATCGCCAACACCTCGCTGATGTCCCTCCCGCCGAGCGTGAACTCCAGCACCGAGGGCTCGAACCGTTTGCCGTCACACTCCTCACAGGTCGTCGCGACCGTCTCCATGAAGCCGAGCTCGGTGTAGATGAGCCCGGCGCCGTTGCAGCCGGGGCATGCCCCCTCCGAGTTGGCGCTGAACAGGGCCGGCTTCACGCCGTTGGCCTTGGCGAACGCCTTGCGGATCGGGTCGAGCAGCCCGGTGTAGGTCGCCGGGTTGCTCCTGCGCGACCCGCGGATCGCGTCCTGGTCGACCGATACCACCCCCGCCCCTGCGGGGATCGAACCGTGAATCAGCGAGCTCTTGCCGGAACCCGCGACGCCGGTGACGACGCAGAGCACGCCGAGGGGAACGTCCACATCGACGTGTTGCAGGTTGTTCGTCGTTGCGTCCCGGATCTCGAGTGTCCCCGTCGACGTGCGCACCGTTTCCTTCAGGGCGCCTCGGTCATCGAGGTGTCGGCCGGTGCTCGTGTCGCCGGCGCGCAAGGCTTCGACTGTGCCCTCGAAGCACACGCTGCCGCCGGCGGTGCCCGCACCGGGCCCGAGATCGACGACGTGGTCGGCGATGTCGATGACCTCCGGCTCGTGCTCGACGACGAGCACCGTGTTGCCCTTGTCCCGGAGCCGCAGCAGGAGGTCGTTCATTCGCTGGACGTCGTGGGCGTGCAGGCCCGTCGTCGGCTCGTCGAAGACGTAGGTCACGTCGGTGAGCGACGAGCCGACGTGGCGGATCATCTTGGTTCGCTGCGCTTCGCCGCCGGACAGGGTGCCCGAAGGCCGGTCGAGCGACAGGTAGCCCAATCCGATCTCGACGAATGCGTCGAGCAAGTGTTGGAGCCCGGCCAGCAGCGGCGCCGCGGACGGCTCGTCCAGGCCGCGTACCCATTCGGCCAAGTCGCTGATCTGCATCGCGCAGGCATCGGCGATGCTGATCCCTTCGATCTCGGACGATCGCGCCGCCTCACTGAGCCGGGTGCCGTCGCACTCCGGACAGGCGGTGAAGGTGGCCGCCCGGTCCACGAA